>CASFJH010000019.1 GCA_949294845.1 uncultured Bacillota bacterium
AACAAGGAGAGTGCTACATGTATAGATTGAGGGTGGGTAAGAGTATTTCGTTCGGCGAGGATTTTTCGTCGCGCATGTCCGAGGCGGAAAGCGCGGAGCTGGACGCGTTCGACTTCGACCTGTGCGCCCATTGGCGGGAGCGTGAAAAGGAGATCGCGCTGTACGGCAGGCTGGAAGACGGCTTGCAGCGCATAGAGCAAAGTCCGCTTCTGTTAAACGGCGTTCACATCTCGTTCGGCCCGGTGTGGGAGTTTTCCGCCATCGACGAGCGGAGCCGCGTTTCGGCCGTGCGCCTGGCGGAGGAGATCTTCGCGCGCGTGGATCCGGCGGGGCCGGGCTGCTATATCCTGCACGGCAGCTGGGAGCCTATCGCGGACGGGGAGCGGCCGCAGAGATTGGAGCAGCTCAAAAGATCGCTGCGAGAGTTGAGAGAGCGCACCGCCGCGCGCATCTGCGTAGAGAGCCTGCCGCGCACTTGCCTGGGCAATACCTCGCGCGAGCTGATAGACATCGCGGACGGCGTAGACGGGATCGACATCTGCCTGGACTGCAACCATTTTCTCCGGGAAAAGCCGGAGGACGCCGTCGCCGTCTTAGGAAGCAGGATACGCGCGACGCACATCTCCGATTATGACTTTGTCGACGAGCGGCATTGGCTGCCCGGCATAGGAAAAATCGATTGGAACGCCTTTATCGGCGCGCTGGAAAAAACCGGCTACGACGGGGTTTTCAACTACGAGGTCAAGGCGCCGGCGCAGGAGATAAAAGAGAATTTCGAGAGACTGTTCGCCGCGTATAACGGCCGACAGCGCTCTTAAAACCTGCTGTCCTCACAAGATTCGACATAGGGAAGAACGGCGGTTTCTGCCGCCGGTATCGGCGCTCGCAGCAAGCGGGCGCTTTTTTATGCTCCAGGCGTTGTTGACCGCCGTTTCCCGCCGCGCGGACGATCCCACTTCGTGAGTGGTATCGTTTATTGACGCGAGTGGTAGCCGCATAGGGTTGAGCGCCGCGCGGAAATGTGTTCTACTATATATACGGTCATATATATACAGTCAAGACATTCGACGGTAAAGGAAGATGACAGATCATGCGGATCGCCTTATTGGAGGACGATCGGCAGGAAGCCGAACAGTTTCAAACGCGCTCAAAGCGTAGCGCGGCGGATTATCTCATAAAACCCGTGACCGAGCTGGGCGTGCGCGAGGTGTTCGCGCGGCTTGCCGAAAAGAGCGCTAAGTGGCGCCCCGTGCTCACGGTAAAGACGGGGCGGAACGGGCGCGCCGTCTGCCGTTGCCGCGCAGTACGACGAGGACGTTACGCTGCCGTTGCAGACGCCGACGCGCGTCGGTTATTATTTTAAGGGGTGGAGCGCCGACCGTTACGGTACCGGCACGCTTTACGGCGCCGGTTCGTCGGTGCGTAATTTGGGAGGCAAGATACAGGGGTCGTCCGTCACTTTGTATGCGGCGTGGGCGGCGACTGCATATACCGTCCGTTTTTCGGCAGGCGCGGACGACGCGTCCGGCGAAATGCAGGACGTGGCGGCCGAATACGGAAAAACGCTCGTTCTTCCTTTATGCGAATTTGAGCGGGCCGATTACGATTTTATCGGATGGGCGCGCACTCAAGAGGGAAACGTAGCTTTCGGGGACGGTGAGGCCGTGTTCGATCTTACTTCAGACGGCGGCACGGTTACACTTTACGCGGTATGGGAATTTAAGGCCGAATACCTGAGAGCGCCGTTTGAAAACCGTCTGCGCGAAACCTACGCCGCGCTGACAGCCGAGCGGTACGTCGCGCAGGACTGGAACGAGCTGAACGCCGTATACCGCGACGGAATGTCCGCTCTCATCGGGGCGGGGAAAGACACCGCCCGAATGGATTCCTTAACGTTTAAAGCAGAGCTCGCGATGCGCGCGGTGCCTACCGAGTCGGCGCGCGCGTCCGAAATCGTAAACGGCTGGAAAGAAAATTTTTCCGTCGCTCTGGCCCGCGTCCAAGCAGGGAGCGTCGCTTACGGAAAAGGAGCCGAAGCATGCGCTGAGGCCGGCGCCGCGCTTGACGGCGCGCAGGAATTGCATATTTATACTGGACTGACCGACGAGCAGAGCGTTTTGCAGGCTGTTGCGGCTGCAGCAGTTGAAATAAGCGACAGTTGCGCGGCTTTGCGCGTGCTGCACGCGGCGGCCGGATGGATGACGGGCGCGGAGGAAAATTGTCTTTCGTTTTCGCTGACAACGGCGGAAACGCTTCCGCTGTTTACGGAATTGCGCCGTCAGTTCAATTCGCTTACTGCCGACGAGCAGTCCTTTATCCCTTTCGCAACGCAACAGGACGTGGAAACGCGGCTGCGCCTGGCGCAAAGTAAAGAAGATTCGCTCGTTTTGCTGGAAGAGCATTTCGCCGGATACGCGCGCGAAGAATATTCGGACGCGGCGTGGACCGCGCTTTGCCTCGAGTATGAACGCGCCCGCGCCGCCGTCAACGGAGCGGAAAGCGAAAGCGCCGTAGTCGAAGAGCGCCTTATTGCAATAATAACTATGGACGATATGCCCAAAACCGAACCTGAGCCTGAGCCTGAGCCTGAACCTGAGCCTGAACCTGAACCTGAACCGGAAAAGCGGTGGAGAATATGGCTGATTGTCGTGCCTTCGGCGGTTGTCGCGGCAGGCGCGGCGACAGTCGTTATATTGCTGCGCAGAAGGCGAGCGAGCAGGAAGTAAACGACGGCGCGAACCGGAAAGAGTGGTTTTTCGCTGGGCCAAGGCTATGAACAGCCGTGCGGCGTTGCGGCTTTAGGGTAAAACGGCACGGAAAAATCGGCATTGCGACTGAGCAATGCGTGAGGGCATAGTTAAGCGGTGTTGTTATGTGGGCAGCGCGGTGCGACGGGAGGCGGCTGTCGGCTCAGGGCGTTCTGCGGACGTCTGTCTTTATCGCTTGCGCTATACGGTGATAGTCGTTTGTCAGGACCGTATCGACACCCATTTTTATAAATTCCGCCGCTTCCTGCGGATCGTCCGACCAGAAAACGTTACAGCGGATATTGTGCTCGTGAGCTTTTTTTATCATGTCGCAGCTGATGTGCGGCTTGAAAAACTGCAGTTTACGGCATTTGTTTTCTATTGCGAATTCGACTATATCGTCCGGATTGTCTCCTGCACCCTGGCATCTGGAAATATCGGGAGCGAGCGCGATTAGCTGTTTCATGACGGTGTTGTTTCCCGTCATAAAATAGACGTATTTGCTGCAGTCGTATTTTCTGATAAGGCCGATTATTTTAAGCAGCGCCTTTTCGTCGAGAGCGACCGTGTTGTCGGCGCTTTTCAGGTGAATATTCATAATCGCGTGGCACGCGAATTTTTTTAATATCTGTTCAAACGTGGGAATTTTGAGACCGGCATATTGCGGAGCGAACTTTTTGCCGAAATCGAGCTTCAGCAATTGTGCGTAAGTACAGTCCGACACGTCGCCTGTCCCGTCCGATACTCTGTCAAGGCGGCGGTCATGCGCGGAAACGATTTCTCCGTCTTTGGTCGTCCACAGATCAAACTCGATCTCGTCGGCGCCCAGCGCTACCGCCGCGCCGAATGCCGGCATACTGTTTTCCGGCGCGACCGCGCTGAAACCGCGGTGCGCGCATACTCGCGGATACGGCATAATTTCGTCGTGTCTGCATACGGCGCTGCCGGCAGGGCGGTACTTCCACGGCCGTCTGCCTTTTTCGATGTATTCGTAATGAGCGGCAGGCGGATTGCCGAAACCTGCCGGCTTGAGATATTTGGCTTTGGGATCGAATACCGCAGTCGCTATGCCGATTTCGTTTCTGAGCTCCGCCAGAATCCGCCCCTCGGGCGACACTATCATGCTTGCGCCGCCCGTTTCGGAACCCTCGCCGAAGGATACCGAGGCGCGCAGCAGATAAGAGTCGGTGTTAAGCGCGCAGAATCGGCATATTATTTCGCTCATGTCGCGCGGATCGCTTCTCTGATGACTGCACCCGATAATAATATCGACGTTATTTATCGCTATATTTGCAAAGTTCTCGTAAAAATAAAAGTCGTAACAGGTCAGAAATCCGTAGCGTATGCCGTCGATCTCGACGACGGTCGGCGAGCTGAATTCGTAAGTATATTCGCTGTCTAACAGGTATTTGAAGGTTTCGCCCGGCGTAAGGTGCTCTTTATGGTAGCGCCCGACAATTTCGCCCCGTCTGCTTATCGCGAACGTGGTGTTTCTGCCGCCCGCGCCGTTTTCGTAAAATCCGTTGACAAAAACGACCGCGTTGCACCTTTTAGCGGTCTCGGAGGCTTTTTCCAGCATTTTTTGCGTGTAAAGCCGATGACTGAGTTTAAGTTGTCCGTAATCCGACGGAAGAGCCGGAACGTCGCATGACTCGGGCAGGACTATTAAGTCCATGCTGTCGTCGCAACTGTCCAAAAGTTCGAATTCCTTACGGAATATTTTTTCGCTGTCGCCGTAGTCGGTCGAGTACGGCAACTGAATAACCGCTGCTTTCATCAGCTACTCCTTTTATTTTTAATGAGGGTATTATACTTTAGCCGCGCCGGATATCAGCGGACGTCAGCGGACGCAAAAGGTTTTGCATTTGTTTGTTTCGGACAACTCGTAATGCCCGCATACGGTTCTGTCTGACGCATTGATCTCTATATCGTAGCCGCCGTAAAAGCCGCGAAAGCTCAGCGTTCCGTCGCTGTCGGTAAAGGCGGTTTTTTCTGTATGCCAGACTTTTGAGGTAAGTTCCTTTATCTTGAAGTAAGCAGGCTTGGGAGTCAGGTCGAAGCGCAGCAGACCGGAATGATAATAATTTTCGCCTACAGACATATTGCCCAAAGACGCCTTGATCATTTCCGGATCCGGATTCCATAAATGCGCGTAGCCGTCCACAAGATTCCAATATATTATCTGACTGACAGCGGGGTGGGAAAACCACAGCGAATAAAGCCATTCTATGACCTTTGCCTGAATTTGCTCGTCATCGTCCGTCCACGAATAGGCGGGGACGGAAATTTCGGTTATGTGTATGGGCTTTCCGAGCTGTGAATACATGTCGAGATGGCGGTACAGCTTTTGCGGATCAAGAGTCTTTCTCGTATCGTCATACTCGGTTTCTCTTGAATTGAAAAGGTGATACTGCATTCCCACTGCGTCAATGCGCGCGCCTTTAAGCATATTGGCTTCGGTATATGCGTAGTATTTGTCCGTTGTCCGGCCTCTGTCCTGCCAGCACAGCGGGGTATATTCGTTAATGCACAGGATGTTACGCGGGAAATACTTTTCTGCCGTTTTAAAACACCATTCTACATAGTCAGGGCTGTCGTAAAAACTAGTTCGTCCGCGTTCCCATTCCATTTCGTTTGTCACTTCGATAGTGGGAATTTTATCGGCGTAACGGTAGGCTATCTCTTCAAAACGCCTTTCCAGTTCGAGCTTAACCAGTCCGACGCTTGCGCCTTCGAGCCATTTGGGGAAAAACGCGTCATATGCAAGCGCGTGTTCGCGCGGTTCGATTCCGTTTTTTTCGCAGAAATCCAGACACAGATCGGGCGCCGGTCTGCGGTAAATTTTAAAACTGTCTTTGCCGTATCTGAGCATGCCTTTTTCCGGTTCGATCGAGTCCCAGTAAAAGGGAAGAGTGGCCGTATTGAAAACGTCTGAAAAGTATTTTTTATATGTATCGTTCTCTTCCGCAGTTTTCAGCTCGTCCAATAGGAACAGATTTGCGCCGAAGCGGAATTTGTGCGATTTTTGTACGGCTTTTACAGCGGCGCCGGCAATCGGTCTGCCTTCGGCGTCCGTAACGCGGATAAGCGCGTCGCCCTTTCTGTAGCGCTCGATCCCGTCGGCGATCTTTTTGTCCAGCTCGGGCTTTTGCCGTTCGAACAGACACAGAATATTTTCCCTTTTTGTCATGAGGAGTTCTCCCGGTTTTTAACTGTGAACATTATATCATGTTTTATCAACTTAATCAATAAATTATCCGATAAAAATTTTAAAACATATTTAAAGCAATCAGTGAAGAGGTAGCGCGGCGTTATTGTTTGCGCAAACTTCGGCTCGCTTATGTGGATTTCCCGTATGTCCGGATAAAGCGAAAGGCCTTCGTCAGCTTTTACGGACAGCAAAGGGACGTCGTAAGGAGAATGATCTTTTAAAAACGGCTTCAAAAGGCCGTTTTGATTTTTTTTGCGGCTTTTCGACAGCCTTTTACCAAACGCGCGACTTAAGCCGATGTACAATGTCGGTATGGTCGTATATGTGGAGTATGTGATTGCGGATAATTTTGTTATGACATACTTTATAGCGCTGTTATCGTACAGACTGTCCGGTATGCGGCCGAACAAATTAAGGGCGGCGGTTGCCGCGCTTACAGGCACGGGCGCGGCTTTCGGCTACGTCTTCGTGGGTGAGGTCTGGGCGATCTGGCTTTTGCGGTTGGGACTTGCGGCGGTACTTTCGGCGGTGCTGTTCGCGCCACGCAATATCCTTAAGGGCGCGCTGTGGTTTATCGCGTCGACGGCTGTTTTCGGCGGAGCGGTTTTCGCAGCCGGCTATCTTCTTACCGGTTCGGCGGAGGAAGCGACGCTTTGCCCGTTCGACATACCTGTCGCGCTGCCCGTTGCGGCAGGTGCGGGGATATACGCGGCGGCGCGCCGCGCTGCAGTATCGTTAAGACGCCGGCGTTCGGCCGACGTTGTGAGAATAACGGTCGAGTGGCGGGGAAAGCGCGTTTCGTGCGACGGACTTATCGATACGGGCAACGGCGTATTCGACGACAGAACGGGACTGCCGGTAATAATTTTTACAGCGGCGCCCACTGTCAAGCTGCTGTCCGACGAGGAGTTCGCCGCGTTTATTACCGGAGGAAAAGCTCCGCCGGGGCGCCGTATGGAGATTTCGGGCGCCGGCGGCAGGCAGAAAATTCTGCTGGTGCAAAACGCGCGTATTTCGTTATATACGGGAGAAAACGAGAATATAATAAATGATGTAGCCGCCGGACTGTCGCTTATAAGGTCTCCTTACGGAGCGATTCTCGGCGCGGCGGCCGTCAAAGCGACCGAACTGCGATTATAAGCGTTTCGGGCAAGAGGGAGCTATGTTTGTCAAAGCGTTTATAAGCAAAATCATCGGCATTATGTTCGGAAAAGAGTTTTCCGAAAACCTGCTTTATTACATAACGGGCAGCGAGGCTCTGCCGCTTCCGCTCACTCCGGAAGAGGAAACCATGGCGCTAGACAGGCTGAGCCGTCATGACGACGCTATAAAGGAAACGCTGATTGAACGCAATCTGCGTCTGGTGGTATACATAGCGCGCAAGTTCGACAATACCGGCGTGGACACCGAAGATCTCGTTTCGGTCGGCACTATAGGACTGATAAAAGCCATCAACTCCTTCGACACCGAGAAAAAAATCAAACTGGCGACTTACGCCTCGCGCTGTATAGAGAACGAGATTCTCATGTATCTCAGGCGCGTTGTGCGGCTCAAATACGAAGTTTCGCTCGACGAGCCGCTCAACGTCGACTGGGAAGGAAACGAGCTTCTCATGAGCGACATACTGGGCACCGAACCCGATACCGTAAGCAAAAACCTGGAAAACACCGTCGAACGTCAGCTGCTGTGGAACGCGATCGAAAAGCTGCAGAGCCGCGAGAAGGAGATAATGCGTCTGCGATTCGGGCTGTCGGGCGGCGAGGAAAAGACGCAGAAGGAAGTTGCGGACATGATGGGCATTTCGCAGTCCTACATATCGCGGCTGGAAAAAAAGATAATCTACCGTCTTAAAAAGGAAATAAGCAAGACTCTTTAAAACGCGCGCGGGTCGGAGCGTGACGTATCTTTTATTTAAACGGGCGCGCGGGGGACGCCCTTTTAAACGTATGCGCTGCGCGGTTTTACGGGTGCAAAGTAAGTTGACTTTTGACGGGCGATATAGTATAATATTTTCATGGCTACAGCACTGTACAGAAAATACAGACCGACTGATTTCGGAGGAGTGATAGGGCAGGATCACATAGTCCGCACGCTGGTCAATCAGATAGAGCACGACCGCGTGGGACACGCCTATCTCTTTACAGGCAGCCGAGGCACCGGCAAGACGACCTGCGCCAAGATTTTCGCCAGAGCGATAAACTGCGCGGCTCCCGTTCACGGCTCGCCGTGCGGTAAATGCGAGGTTTGCCGCGCCCTCGCCGACCCGAGCAATCTCGACATAATGGAGATAGACGCCGCGTCTAACAACGGTGTGGACGACGCGCGGGAAATACGCGAGAGAGTCAAGTATCCGCCCGTTTACGGTAAATACAAAGTCTATATTATAGACGAGGTGCATATGCTGTCGGGCAGCGCTTTCAACGCGCTGCTTAAGACTCTTGAGGAGCCGCCGGCGCACGCGGTGTTCATTCTTGCGACGACCGAAGTTCACAAGCTTCCGGCTACAATACTGTCGCGGTGTATGCGTTTCGACTTCAGACTCGTGCCGCTTGATAAGCTCGCCGCGCTCATCGCCGAGGTTTACGGGAAAGAGGGCAAGAAGGCCGAAAAAGAGGCGATCATGTATATCGCGGAAGCAGGCGAGGGGTCCGTCCGCGACGCTCTGTCCGTTGCCGATATGTGTCTTAACTACAGCGACGGCACGCTTACTTACGCCGACTGTCTGGACGTGCTGGGAGCAACCGACAGGGGAAAGATACACCGCCTGTTCGACGCCATAGTGCGCGCCGATTTCGGCGAGTGCCTGGAGTCTGTGGATGAACTTGCCGCTCTGGGCAAGAGCATGAGCCTTATAGCGAGGGATCTGACCAAATACGCGCGCGATCTTCTGGCCGCCAAAACCGGCTGTACGCGCCTTATCGTGGATACTCCCGAAAACATACGGGCGATGACCGAGACGGCGGCCGGCTGCTCGGTGGAGCTGCTCGTTTCGGTAATAAACATCTTTTCCGCAATCGACGCCGAACTGAGATATTCGGTCAGTCCGCGCATAGTTCTCGAGACCGCTTGCGTAAGGGCCGTCAAGCTGGGTACGGCGGATATAGCGGCGATAGAGGAGCGGCTCAGCCGTCTCGAAAAGAACGGCGTTACTGCCGCGCCTTCCTCTGCTTCGTCCGCGTCCGCGCCGCAGCCTTCCGCGCCGCAATCGGCTCCTTTGCCGCGCGCCGTTCCCGACGCCGCTACGGTATGGGGACGGCTTACCACCTATATGCGCACCAACGCTTCAATGCGCCTGTATACGCTTATCGGCGGACATACCGATTTCGACATAAAGGACGGCGCTCTCGTAATCGGAGCGGCGGAGGCAGAGTTTCTGGAGTTGTCCGACCCCGACACAGTCGCAATGATAAGGCGCGCGCTGGGGGATATGGGACTCACGCTCGAGGTCAAGGTCGTGCGCAGAGCCGAGGGCAACCGCATGGATGCTTCGGTCAACCGTATAAAACAGCTCATGGGCGAAGCCAAGCTGGAAATAAAAAAGTAACTGCAGGGACGCGCCCGATAAAGGCGCTCACCGTAAAGGAGATTGTATTATGGCAAAATTCAACGGATTCGGCGGCATGGGCGGCATGAATATGCAGCAGATGATGCGGCAGGCTAAAGCCATGCAGGAGGAAATGGCAAAGGCGCAGGCGGCGCTGGAAGAGGCTGAAGTGGAAGGCAAGGCCGGCGGCGGCATAGTTTCGGTCAGAATGAACGGAAAAAAGCGTATGCTTTCCGTTACCGTCGATCCGTCGGCGGTCGATCCCGACGACGTGGAAATGCTCGAGGATCTCATTCTCGCGGCGTACAACGATGCTTTCGAAAAGGCGGAGGAACTGGAAGCTAAGACCAACCCTTACGGCGGAATGCTCGGATGAAACAGCTTGACAGTATTCTAAGACTCGCCAATAAATTTTCCAAACTTCCCGGCGTAGGCGCAAAGACCGCGCAAAGGTACGCTTACGGCGTTATCGACATGACCGAATCCGAAGCGGAGGACTTTTGCGACGCGATTATGGAAGTAAAGCGCTCCGTAAGATACTGCTCGGTGTGCGGCAATCTGACGGATAAAGAGGTCTGCGATATCTGCGAAAAACGCGACAGAAGCGTGATATGTGTTGTCGCGTACCCCAAGGACGTGCTCGCTCTCGAGCGCGCGGCCGGATTTTCGGGAGTGTACCACGTTCTGCACGGCACGCTCAATCCGCTCGAAGGGCGCGGCGCCAACGATATTCGCATAAAGGAGTTGCTGGGGCGGCTCGACGGCGTGTCAGAGGTCATAATGGCAACCAATCCCGACGTGGAGGGCGAGGCGACGGCTATGTATATAGCGCGGCTTTTAAAACCGCTCGGCGTTAAAGTTACGCGCATCGCGCAGGGCATCAGCATGGGCAGCGATATCGAATACGCCGACGAAATAACCTTAAGCAAAGCGCTCGACGCGCGCACGGAGATATGAGATGATCATCAGCGCAAGCAGAAGAACCGATATCCCGGCCTTTTACGGGGATTGGTTTGCGAGAAGAATCGAAGAGGGTTTCGCCGTCGTGCGGAACCCTTTTGACTCGCGCCCCGTCAAAATTCCGCTCGACCCTTCCTCCGTCGACGTAATCGTGTTCTGGACGAAAAATCCGCGGCCGTTCTTTCCCGTGCTGGACAGGCTCGACGAAAAAGGCTACCGCTACTGGTTCAGATTTACGGTTAACGGATACGGCAGGGACATAGAGCCGCGCATCGATACGGACGACGCCGTAGAGGCGTTTGCCGAGCTTTCACGAAGGCTCGGTAAACACGGGACAGTGTGGGCATACGACCCCGTACTGTTCGCGCCGGGCATAGACGAGCGGTGGCATACGGATAATTTTTCGCGCCTGGCTTCGCGTCTGGGAGAGCTGACCGATTCCTGCATAATAAGCTTTTACGACGATTACAGATCGGCTGACGCCGCGCGTGCAGGAATCTTCAGACCGGATAAAGACGCGATCGCGCGACTGTGCGGCGCGTTTGCCGCCATTGCCGGCGACAGATTCGGTCTGCAGTCGTGCGCGGACGATATTCCGCTGCCTAAAGGCGCGTGCATTTCGCGCGAGAGGGCGGAGAGACTCTGCGGATACAGAATGGACATAAAAAAAGACACCGGTCAGCGCGCAGGCTGCCGGTGCGTACAAAGCGCGGATATCGGCTGTTATGACAGCTGTCCGAATTTCTGCAGGTATTGCTACGCCAATCACGGCATGAACGGAGTTAAGCGACGTACCGCCGCATACGACCCCGATTCGCCTGTTCTGCTGGACGTGCTGCGCCCCGGCGAGACCGTTACCGAACAGCGCGAGGACAAAAGCTTCAGACAGCTCAATATGTTCGGCGCGGAAAAACAGTGAAATCGGCGGAAAACCGGCAAAATAACTGAAAAACAGTGAAATCGGCGGAAAACCGGCGCAATCAGACGATTTCTTTAAAGAGGTTTTTAAGCTTTTCGGGCGGTTCGGTATCGGATATCAGGCAGTCGATATCCGCTGCAGACGATATTATAAACGTATAAGAACTGTCGAATTTACTGTGATCGCAAAGGTATACTTTACGCGCGCTGTGCGAAAGCATGGCGCGTTTTGTCTGCGCGTTTTCCGCCATCTGATCGCATATCAGACCGTTCTCCGAAATTCCCGACGACGAGAAAAAGCAGATGTCGGCGTTAATGACGTTTATCAGAAGCTCCGGCAGGTTGCCTACGAACGACGCGGTATCGGGCAGTATAAGTCCGCCGGTGCAGTACGTCCTTATTCGCTTATCGGCAAGTATTCCGGCCGTCGCCAGACTGTTGGTGACCACGGTTATCTCCAACGACGGATCGAGCAGCTCGGCTATAATGCCTGACGTGGACGACTCATCTATGAATATCGTGTCGCCCGTCTTTATCAGATTAACGGCTTTGGCGGCTATCGCGGCTTTCTCCTTCCGGTAGTCGTTTCTCCGCAGATTGATGGGTATCGTGTTGTTCCGGTATTTGAGCAGTACCGCAAAACCGTAGCTGCGGCGCACTATGTGCTGCTGTTCGAGCAAGGTAAGAGTGCGTCTGACGGTCGTTTCGCTCATAAACAGATCCTTTGCTATCTGCTTGACCGAAGCGGAACGGTGTTCTTCGAGGTACGTTAAGACAAGATCTGTCTTTTCTGGCTGCAACATACCTTAATTTCTCCTTTTGACTTTCTCGGGTTCTTTTACGGTTGCTCCCATAGCGGGGACGGGAGGAAAATTATATTGTCTTTTTTTATTGCCGATATGTCGAACAGCGGAATAAGCTCGGACAGGGACAGCTCGTCGGGGCGGTCGATGACGCCGGCGCAGTACGCAAGCGCTCCTATTATCGGCTCGGGTGAGGCGAAGCGCTTTCGCAGTTCGCCGATGTCGTAAGCTCCGTCGCGTTTTGCCAGCCGCTTTCCGTCCGGTCCGAGCAGCAGCGGCGTATGGCAGTAAGAAGGCGGCGGATACCCCAGACACTCGTATAAGAACATCTGACGCGGAGCGGAGGGAAGCAGATCCAGCCCGCGCACAACCTCCGTTACGCCGGAGAGCGCGTCGTCGACGACTACCGCGAGCTGATACGCGTATAATCCATCGGCGCGCCTTAAAATGAAGTCGCCGCATTCAGCGGCAAGATTTTGGCGATACCCGCCCTGCAGACGGTCGGTAAGAGAAATAACTCTGTCCGGAACGGCGACGCGGAGGCAGGGCGGTCTGTCGTGCGGTGCGTCGGGAGGCAGACGCCTGCATCTGCCGTCGTATATGGGATGGCCGTCTGCGCCGTGCGGCGCCGTCGCCGCCAGCGAGCCGCGGGTACACCAGCACGGGTAAATATCGGCTTTCCGCGAGATCTTTTTAAGCGCGTCGGCATATATTTCCGCTCTGCGGCTCTGATAATACACCTCTCCGTCGAAATCGAAACCCAGCCACAACAGATCGTCGATTACCGCGCGCGAGTCCGCCTCGCTGCACCGGGCGAGGTCGAGATCCTCTATTCTCAGCACAAAGCGTCCGCCTGCCGAACGCGCGGAAAGCCATGCCAGCATTGCGGCAAAAATATTGCCCAAATGCATTCTTCCCGATGGAGTGGGCGCAAAGCGCCCCGTAACTGCCGATTCTGCCATAATTCAATTTTAACATAATCGGCCGCCTAACGCAACCGAATAAGGCAGATAGCTTTGCCTGACAAAGGTAACGGCGCGGCGGACTGCGGCCGTATTTCAAAGAGCCGTCTTGAAAGCGTCTTGCGGCACAGAGGTTTGACGGGCGGAAGGGTATAATAGTTTACGGCGCGTTATATACTATAATCGGCGGAAACGCTAATAATACAGGAGGAAGAAGAAAATGGCCAAGATTTACAAGACCGGCGAGAAGCCGGGCAACGGTACCTACTCGTGCACCAACTGCGGAACAGACGTTACGCTGGGCAGCGGAGATAAAATGCCGCCTTGCCCCAAGTGCTCGAACAACGAGTTTACCAGAGAATAACTAAAAAACTCGGTGCGACGAAAGATTTTCCCGTGACAACGCTCGGGAAAATCTTTTGGCGTATCGGCCGGCCGTATTTTTCCGGTATACGGTTGACTGACGGCGGCAAATATGCTATAATATATCAATCAATTATTATTTAAGGAGGAATTTATTTATGTCTCTTGCGCGCGGCTTCAACCGGTTGCCCAGATTGGTGCAGATATTGCTGCTGCTTATCCCGGGCGTCAACTGGGTAGTGGAAATCGTAGTGCGCTGGTCGGCGTTTCTGACGACCAAAAGTCTTCTGACTCTAGTATTTGCGATACTGGTCACTTTCCTGGGCTTGGCGTTCGGCTGGATCGACCTCGTCTGGGTTTTGCTGTTCAAGCACCTCATTTTTGCAAAAGCTTAAAGTTTGGCGGTTTTGCCGCTTAAAGAAAAATAATTTCCATCAAATAAAGACAGCCGCGATTTGTCGGGCTGTCTTTTTGCGTTTTCAGGCTCGGTAATTACGTCCCGAGGATCGGTAATTGCGTACTGAGGCTCGATAATTGCGGGCCGCTCAGTTGATTTCCTTGAGGCGCTGTTCGAGCAGCGCGCGTTCGTCCGTTTTGATTCTGGCGATATGCGAAAGCAGCAGCGCGGTTACTTTTTTGTTTATGACGATGCGCGAATTGTTGTTCTTTTTTAGTATTTCCACGAAAAGCTTTTCTACCAGCGCTTTCATATACGCGCCGAACGTTACCGAAGCATTTTTGAACACGCAGCGTATGAGTTCGTCCGCCTCTTCCGTTTTTCCCGACAGCAGCGAGTCCGAAACCACCGACAGCAAAACTCCTTCGGCAACCGACGGAGACAGGCCGAAAACTGATTTTCTTATCGACGGATTTTCCTTAACGAGCTTAACGGTCGCCTTAGCCGATTTTGAATAGAATAGTCTGAAAACTTCTTCGCCGTATATTGGATCGTCGGGGTTAACCGTTGCGAAGTAATCCCAGACTTCCGCCGCGGCGGCAAAGTCCAGTCCGGCAAGCGCGGACATATTTTTAGTTAACTTTGATGCGGACGGCTCGCGGCAAATCTCCGCGAATAAATTATAAAACCTTATTCTGTTTGCGTTCAACTTCAAGCTCTCCTTTTCACGGTATTATTATATCAGAAAATTTTTCATAAAGCTACAGATTTCGCATGGAATTTAACGGTTATTAAGACGATTGCCGATTAATTTTCGGATATATCTCTCTTTGGCGTTCGGCCGCGTAATCAATTGACTAATAGCTCTTAAAATGTTAAAATAATCTCAGCCATCTTAAGGAGGTCGTTTATGCCGGTAAAAATCGATTCGCGACTGCCAGCAAAAAAATTTCTCGAGCGGGAAAACATTTTCGTTATGACCGAAGAGCGTGCGCTGACGCAGGAAATCAGGCCGCTTAAGATAGCTATACTCAATCTCATGCCCGACAAGATAGCGACGGAAACCCAGCTGCTGCGGCTGCTGGGCAATACGCCGCTTCAGGTGGAAATAGTTCTGCTGCATACAGCCAGCTACAATTCCAAGCACACCGCCGACGAGCATCTTAAATCGTTCTACCGCACCTTTGACGAGGTAGAGTCTTCGGGCAGCAAGTTTGACGGTCTGATTGTCACCGGCGCGCCCGTGGAGCGCATGGATTTCGCCGAAGTGGCTTATTGGGACGAGCTGCGCAAAATAATGAGCTGGGCCGCTCACAACGTTTATTCGACTATGTATATATGCTGGGCGGCGCAGGCGGCTATGTTCTATTTGTACGGAATAAACAAACGTCCGCTCGGCAAGAAGCTGTCGGGCGTATTCAGGCACCGCGTGCTCGACAAACTCAATCCGCTCGTCCGCGGTTTCAACGATCTGTTCCGCGCGCCTCATTCGCGTTACACCGAAGTTGATCCGGAGCTTATCAAAGCCGAGCCGGCGCTTACTCTGCTTGCCGAATCGGATGAAGCGGGAGCGTATCTGGCCGCGAGCAAGGATATGCGCAGCGTTTTTGTTTTCGGACACGGCGAGTACGACGCCGATACGCTTCACAACGAATATATGCGCGATAAAAAGGCGGGACTGGATATCGATCCGCCGCTGCATTATTACGTCAACGACGTGGTGGGGGAACTGCCGCCCATGTCGTGGCGCGCGCACGAGTCGCTGCTTATAGCCAACTGGCTTAACTACTGCGTCTATCAGTCGACGCCTTACGATATAGAAAGCATAGTTTAACCGGAGGATTTATGCGAAAAACCAAGATAGTATGTACTTTGGGGCCTGCTACAGACAGCTACGCCATGATTAAAAAACTTATAAAAGCCGGTATGAACGTTGCCCGTATCAATATGTCGCACGGCAGCCACGAGGAGCATAAAGCCCGTATCGATCTTGTCAAACGGGCGCGCGCCGAGCTCAATACTCCGGTGGCGATACTGATGGACACCAAGGGACCGGAGATACGCGTCAAAACGTTTGAAAACGGCTGCGCCGAGCTTATTGAGGGCGACTACTTTACGCTTACCACAGCCGACACGGTAGGGAACAACGCGAGAGTCTCGGTCACTTACGCCGATCTTCCTTCGGCGGTTAAGGAGGGCGATCATATACTGCTTAACGACGGGCTGATAGAGCTTAAAGTCGCGTCGGTGACCGGTAAGGAAGTGGTCTGCACCGTCGTTACCGGCGGCATACTGTCCGACCGCAAAAGCATTAATCTCCCGGGCATCTCTATAGATATGCCGTATCTGTCAGACGCCGACCGCGCCGATATCGCGTTCGGGATAGAGCAGGACGTGGATTATTTCGCGCTCAGTTTCGTCAGAAGCGTGGACGATATAAGACAGGTAAAGCAGATACTCAACAGACGAAACGCATGCAATATTCAGATTATTGCCAAGATAGAAAACCGCGCCGGAGTGCAGAACTTTTCCTCAATAATCGCCGAATGTGACGGCGCTATGGTCGCGCGCGGCGATATGGGAGTGGAGATCCCTTACGAGGAACTGCCTGCCATTCAGAAAGAAATCATTCACACCTGCTACAGGGCGGGCAAAAAGGTCATTACCGCAACGCAGATGCTCGAGAGCATGATCGGCAATCCCCGTCCTACACGCGCGGAAATTTCCGACGTTGCAAACGCCATTTACGATGGTACTTCGGCGACCATGCTTTCGGGCGAGACTGCGGCGGGAAAATATCCCGTTGAAGCGGTTAAAGTTATGTCCAAGATAGCGGAAAACACAGAAAAATCCATCAATTTCCGTTCGCGGTTCTTTAAACACGACGCGGAGATTCGCAATATTACCGATGCCGTGTCTCATTCGACCTGCGCGGCGGCGTTCGATCTCAATGCTAAGGCGATAATTACCGTTTCGCAGTCGGGGTATACGGCGCGCAAAGTATCGCGTTTCAGACCGTCGTGCCCTATTATTGCCGCCACTACATCCGAAAAAGCGTACAATCAGCTCGCTCTTAACTGGGGCGTGGTACCCACAATGTCGGTTCCGCAGCCCAATTCCGACGAGTTGTTCAGACATTCGGTGCAATGCGCGCTCAATACCGGCGTGGTGCATGAGGGCGATCTTGTGGTCATGACGGGCGGCGTTCCGGTGGGTATTCCCGGAAAGTCGAACACCATGAGGATCGAGGTTATAGGTCAGTGACCGTCGTTTTCGGCGCTTCGGCATTAAATAAGCGGGGCGCTTTTATTTATAATGGATTACTGTATTTCCGATATTCACGGATATTATTCGCTGTTCTGCCGCCTGCTCGATAAGATCGGCTTCGGCGCGGACGACAGGCTGTTCGTTCTCGGCGACATGATCGATAAGGGCCCCGACAGCGTCCGCCTCATAAAGCTCGTTTTTTCCATGAGCAACGCCTTTTGCATCATGGGCAATCACGAGTACGACTTCGTCAAGTATTATCGCGCGCTTATGCAAAGCTCACGGGATTACGACCGCGTGCTCGACGCGCTTAAAGACTGGTTTTCCGACGGCGGTCTGCTCGACTGGCAGACCATGGACAAACTGGAAACGCTGCCTTTTTACGTCGAAACGGATAAGTTCACCGGAGTGCACGCAGGCATTCCGCTGATTAACGGCACACCCTTGCCTGTCGGCGGCGCCGCTCCCGGTCAGCTGGTTTACGACAGACATTTTAAGGAAAAAAGCGTTTTGCCGGCCGGCGATAAATGCATAGTGTTCGGGCATACGCCGGTAAGGTATATTTCGGGAAACGACAACATATTGCTGTATCCGCGCCGCGGTACGGTTAAAATCGGCGATTTGTCCGACTGCTGCAAGGCGCATATCGATACCGGCGTCAGCCTCAGCGGTATTCTGGGCTGTATAGCCGCCGATACCTGCGAGACCTTTTACGTCTCTTTGCGCTAAACC
>CASFJH010000020.1 GCA_949294845.1 uncultured Bacillota bacterium
GACGTCGTGCTTGACGGCGTGAGAGTAAATCTTACGGAAAGCGAGGGGGTATCCGTCGAGATCGTTTACGAGATGAGCGCATCGGCGTGCGCCTTTACCGAAAATACCTTCTCTGCCGTAACTGACGCCTTTTCGGTGGAAAACGAATTGCTTAAAACGCTCAGAAGCGTCGATATCGTGAGAGTTTTGCGGCAGGATTGCGTCAATGAGACGCTTGACGGAAGCGTTACGCTTAAAGACGATATGCCGCCTGCGGACAATATACTTGCCGTATGCGGGGTAAAAGCCGTCGTTACCGGCACTATGTCCGATTCAGGCAGAGTGCTTGTAAGCGGCATGATGACGGGCAATATCATATATTACTGCGCCGAAAACAACTCGGTCTCCTCCGCTTCAATAGAGCTACCGTATTCGGTGCTTCTGTCGGTAAACGCCGGCGAGGGAGATATAATCGAGGCGCGCGCGGAAGTTTATAAGACCTCTGTGCGCATACGCAGAGGAAACGAGCTGGATATACGCGCCGAGGTGTGCTTCGACGTTACCGTATCGGGTGAAGATACCGCGGCGGTGGTATGCGGCCTTGAAAAGGGCGAAGCGAGACCTAAGCCCGAATGCGCTTTCAGCGTGTATATAGCAAGGCAGGGCGATACGCTTTGGGACGCGGCCAGAGAGCTGGGCGTTACTCCCGAAACGGTCGTAAGCTTCAATCCCGACGTTACCGTGCCTATGTCCGGCGGCGAAAGACTCATCGCATACAGACATCTTACCAGATAACGAAACTTGACATAATCAGGCAGTCGTGATATAATTAACGCATGGCTGAGCGAGTAACAGTTAAAATCGCTGCGAAAGTCAATCTTTCGCTGAATATCACGGGTCGGGCAGGCGGATACCATCTGCTCGACTCGGTTTTTGCGTCGGTGGGAATGTACAATACCGTAACCGCCGTAAAGCGCGCAGGTAAATGCATCGATATAGTTTTTTCCGACACGGGCATTGATCCGCGCTTCAACAGAGCGCGGATGGCGGCGGATATGATGTCAAAGCGTTACGGCGGTCTGGGCGCGAAGATAAGCGTAGTCAACAATATTCCCTCCGGCCGTGGCTTGGGCAGCTCGAGCGCCGACGCGGCAGGCGTGATAATCGCGCTTAACCGCCTTTTCGGACTGACTGACGATCAACGGCAGCTGAACGAAATTGCGGCCTCTGTGGGGAGCGATACGCCGTTCATGCTGCGCGGCGGCTTAGCGCGCGTAACGGGGCGCGGAGAGAAAATAAACTATTTTTCGGGGCGCACGGACAAGAAAATAGTTGTTGTTTCGCCGGCGTCGGAAGTATCGACTGCGGAATGTTTCCGTCGCTTTGACGACAGGGAAGACGCAGGACTGGCGGCCGATACGGACGCGGTAGTTGCGGCGCTCATAAGAGGAGAGGACTTTACTCCGTTTATCGGCAACGCGCTTTATCCCGCGGCGGTTTCGCTCAATCCCGACATAGCCGAAGCTTATAAAGCTGTCGCGTCGGCCGGAGGCAGGCCCGTAATGACCGGCAGCGGCAGCGCGTGCCTCGGCTTTTTTGACAGTATGCCCGACTCTTTTGCCGGCCGGCAGACGTTTCTGACGGATGCGGGCGTTATAACGGAGGACAACTGAATGTGGAATGCGGCGCGCTATGAGCGCTTCGGAAACGAAAGACAACGCCCGTCCGCCGATCTTGCAATGCGTATTTCGGATAAACGCTTCGGGCGCATACTGGACGCCGGCTGCGGAAGCGGACTGAGCACGGCGGTACTGTGCCGTCTGTGGAATAGCGCCGAAGTCGTCGGCATCGATCTGTCGTCTGAAATGCTTGCCGCGGCAAGATCCGCACTGCCCGCCGCAAAATTTTTATCAAGAGACTGCAATCTGCCTTTAGACGGCCTCGGCAGGTTTGATCTGGTGTTTTCCAACGCCCTGCTGCAATGGCTGAAAAGTCCCGAATCGTTTGTATCGCATGCTTTTGACGTCCTGGAGGAAGGCGGCGTATTTGCCGCGCAGATTCCTTTATTCGGGGAAATGCCCGCGTCCGGCTGTATTGCCTCCGCCGCCATGGAGGTCGGTCAGTACGGTTCACCGTTCTCCGAGCGCACCGCCCGTCAGTATTACGATATGGTGTCCGCCTATGCGCCTGAACCCGATTTGTGGATTACCGAATACGTTCATGTTATGTCCGGCGCTGAGAGTATTTACGAGTTTTTATCGGGTACGGCGCTCATTCCTTACTTTGAAAAGCTGGATAAAAACGGGACGGAGATCTTTCGCAGAAGTCTCGTCTCGGCTCTCGAAAATGCGTATCCGCGTCAGTCGGACGGCAGAGTCTTGTTTCCTTTCCGGCGGTTGTTCATCACAGGCGTCAAACGTAAACAGCAGAACTGAAGCGGCCTGAGGAAACAAAAAAGCGGCGTCCTTATCCTTAACGCGGCTCCGAAAAAAATTTTCAGAGCGCGCACCGCGGGAACGCCGCTTTTTATTTTATTGTCGGAGACTACCGGCCGCCAGTACGCTGTTATACGCGGACGGTAACGCCTATATGCGGACGGGATAATCGCCCGTAAAACAACCGTGACAGCTGCAATCCTTGCTTAAGCCTATTTCCGACAGCTTTTCCACCGGCAGATATCCAAGCGAATCCGCGCCTATTTTGTTTTTTATTTCGTCTACGGTATATCTCACTGCCGGGAGTTCTTTTTTCGCCGGTATATCTGTGCCGTAATAGCAGGGGAACAGGAAGGGGGGACATGCAATGCGGACGTGAACCTCCTTTGCGCCGCCTTCGCGAATAAGCTTGACAATGCGCGTTGCAGTGGCGCCGCGTACTATCGAATCGTCCACAACGACTACGCGCTTATTCTCTACGACCGAGCGGATGACGTTCATTTTTACGCTGAGAGACAGTGCGCGCTCATCGTCCTTTTTTTGCGGGAAAAATCTTAGGGCATAGCTGTTGCTGATAAGTCCTACGCCGTAAGGAATGCCGCTTTCGTAAGAGTATCCGAGCGCGAAGAACGTCCCCGAGTCAGGCACGCCGATTACGATATCCGCGTCTGACGGATGCGAACGTGCGAGCAGACGGCCGGCCTTTATACGCGCTTCGCATACGGGGATACCGTCGATCACGCTGTCCGGCCGCGCAAAATAAAAATACTCGAAAGAGCATATCGAGGGTTTGCATTTGCCGCAATGTTCGGTAAACGAAACGAGATTCCCGTCGCGGTCGACCAGTACAAGCTCGCCCGGCTTAACGTCGCGGACGAATTCCGCGCCCATGGCGGCAAGCGCGCAGCTTTCGCTCGCAAAGATCCAGCTTTTTCCTCTTTTGCCTATGCAAAGCGGTCTGAAACCCTGAGGATCCCGTATAGCCATAAGCTTGCGCGGGCTCATCAAAATCATGCTGTAAGCGCCTTCGATACGTTTCATGACGCTCAGCATGGCGGCTTCGACGCTGGGCAACTTTGTCCGCGCAATGGCAATGAGGTGCATGATCACTTCGGTGTCGTTGGTGGACTGGAATATGGCGCCGCCTGCTTCGAGCTCTTCGCGCAGCTCGCGGACGTTTATGATATTTCCGTTATGGGCGAGCGTAATAGAACCCTTACAGTATCTCGATACGAGCGGCTGAGCGTTTTCCGGAATATCTCCGCCCGGCGCGTAGCGCGCGTGAGCTACGCCGATAGTGCCGGTAAGCGTCGCCAGATTTTTTTCGTTGAATACTTCGGCAACGGTGCCGGTGTCTTTGATCTGATGCAGGTGTGCGTCGTCGTTAGTCACAATGCCGCAGCTTTGCTGTCCTCTGTGCTGGAGGGCGTAAAGGCCGGCGTGCAGCAGGTGTGCGACGTTTTCTCCTTCAAAGTCGTAAATGCCGAGAACGCCGCATTCTTCGTTAAGTTTTCCGTTCATTTTATAATTCCTTATCAGCTTCTTCGCCGCCGGTCATTTTGTAGAGATCGAGCGAGCCGGTAATTTCGGTCTCTTTGGCTTCCATACTGTACCTGTCAACGTCGCGGACGTTCTTATCGCCGTGGTGCAGAGTGAGCGCGCCGTTAAGACAGCCGCCTTCGCATGCCATTCCTTCAATGAAATTTTCGGGCAGCTTGCCGGCGTTCATCCTCAGCATTGCGATCTTGATCTGTTCCAGCCCGCTCAGGAATAGGGGACAGACCTCGAATTCCTCTTTTGCGGCGAGGTTTTTGACGCCCTCGCAGATTCCGCCGGATTTGGCGAAAAGCCGCCCCCATTTCGAAGCGTTGTTGAGAGGGTGCTCCGGCAGTGACGAAACGTCTATGCCGCGCGCGTCGAGAAAGGCCTGAAGCTCTTCAAACGAGATCACGCAATCGACTGCTCCGCCCGTTTTTTCCAGTCTGAACTCGTATTTTTTACTTGAGCACGGCCCGATGAAAACCACTTTGGAATCGGGAGAAGTGCGTTTTATCAGCCTCGCCGCTTCTATCATGGGCGACGGGGCGTCGGAGATGTATTGCACGAGCTTGGGGAAATGCTTTTCGATATACATCACGAAAGAGGGACAGCACGAGGTTGTCAGTCGCCCTTTTTGTTTGAATTCCTGCGTATCCTTGTAAAGAGTGATGTCTGCGCCGAGCGCTGTCTCTATTACGTTATGGAAACCGAGCTCCTTTATGCCCTCGACGATCTGCTCTATCTTTGCGTATTTGAACTGGCTTACGATAGCGGGCGCTATAAGCGCGTAAACTTTCCTGCCGGTCTTTTCGGATTCCTTTAATATATCCACCAGCTGCAGGACATACGATTTATCCGCGATTGCGCCGAACGGGCATGAGTAAGCGCACGCGCCGCACATAACGCATTTGCTGTTGTCTATTACGGCTTTGCCGTCGTCGTCAATCTTAATGGCGCCGATTTTGCAGCTTGTGACGCAAGGACGTGTCAGTTCTATAATCGCGCGGTACGGGCAAGCCTTGGCGCAAAGGCCGCAGTGCTTGCATTTTTCGGGATCGATGACGGCGTGCATATTCTGAATGCTTATTGCGCCGGCAGGGCATACCTCCATGCACTTGTGATTGATGCAGCCGCGGCACGCCGGAGTGACGAAATATCGATCGATGGGACACTCGTCGCAGGCGATAGGGAGAGTCTCTATCACGTTCGGGTTATTTTTGTCTCCGCCCATAGCCAGCTTTACGCGTTCTTCAAGCACTGCCCGCTCTTTGTAAATGCAGCACCTCATATCCGATTTCGGACCGGGAACAATCACGCGCGGTATTTCATATACCGCGGTGGTGAGATCGCCGTCGTAGGCGCGCTTGATTACCTCGCGCAGCACCTGATATTTAAGTTCCTGTATTTTTGTGTCGAAAACTCTGTCCATTACGTTTCCTTTAATTATATTTCAAACCGAGTTTAATTATATTTCAAAACCACATTTTTGCCAAGTTCTCTGAGTATGGCGGCGAGTTTCGACACCGTGTCGAGCTTGGTCTTGTTATCGATTTCCAATCCTTCGTGAGCCATATTCACGTTGCGCCCGAGGTAGATAGTGACGTCGGTGGCGTTAATAAGCAACTCGCGGCACAGCAGACTGGCGCCGTCTTTGCCCTTGAACTGCTTTATACCCGGGTATGTCGTGTCCGCATAGGTTTCGGCATAGCCGAGCGCCTTTTTCAGGGTAAGAACGCCTTCGCAGACGAGATCGACTCCTTCGATATATCCTATAGGCGGAACGTCCTTGTCCGGATAATCGAAGGAAGTGGTAAGCTCTCGTCCTAAAACCCTTGCCACGACTTGCGAGCTGGTGCCTCCGCAAACAATTTTTTCGCCGGGGAGAGACATGAATTCTCTCACAACCTGCGCGTCACGGTCCCGGTCTACGGGCGGACCGATCATCACGTTGACCGGCACGCGTTTGCGCTTTTTGACGGCCAGAACGGTAGTATCGTCGCCCGGCTGTTCGCCGTATAACGACCAGCAGGCGTTTGTAAGGATACTGGCCATTGTGGGCGCCGACAGCGAAGAATCGTACTGTATTTCGGTAAATTCGCGTATTTCGTCGATGTCCCAGCCGAAGTTAAGCGCCTGTCCGACACCGGCATGGATAACGCCGTCGCTCATCAGCATAATGACGTCGTTATCGGACATTTCGACGGATGAGACGAAAATTTTCTTACCGCGATACTCGCGCTCGTGCCTTTCGGCGGCAAACAAGCGGCCGTTTTTTAGGTATATAGCCGGAGGATTGTCGAATTCCACCAAAGTGCCGCGGCCGTCCGCGTCTACGGACAGTATGGAGAACGTCGAATAAGCTACGCCGCGCACTTTGCAAACGGGGAGCGAGCCGATAATCGTATCGATGCAGTCGTCTAAAGGTATGCCTTCCGCGATCATGGTGGAAAGGATTTTGCTGGTAAGCGTGGAAAGTATATTGGCTTTCACTCCCGACCCGAGGCCGTCGGCAAGCACGAGGGTATTTACACCGCCCTCTTTAACGACGGCAACCCGATCGCCGCACAGCTGTTCTCCGCGCTTATTGAGCGATATGTAACCGTATTCGATGGCGCTCATTATTCGGCTCCGTCTTCCTTTTTGTCTTCGGCGACCGCGTTTTTCAGCTTGATCAGAGCGACTTTTGTTTCGGCGGCGGTTTCGCCTAACAGCGAAGCGATCTCCTGCACGACGCGCATCTGATTTTCGATGACCTTGTCAGTCGTGCTCAGCGTGTCGCTACGCACTTTGTTCATGCGCTCGGCGGCGTTGATGTCGTCGGTGATATCGGTCAGTATGCCGAAAGCGGTATTCTGGTCGGCAATGGGCTTTACTATCAGTTCAGCCCATTTGTTCGTTTTGTCGATAAATATCCGCTTGCGTTCAACGGTACGGTTTTCGAGCAAAGCTATGTAAAAATCGGTCGGATTGAAGAAATCCTCCAAAAGCTCGCCCTTAGCAGGCACGGTTATCCCCAGCAGACTCTTGGCCACGTCGTTTATCTCGGTAATCCTGAAATCTCCGTCCACCGCGATTATGCCGTTGGGGGAGGAGCGGATGATGTCGAACGACATACTTTCCGCGCGCTCGCGCATATACGGCACGCACATTTCAAGCTGCGCCATATGATTGTAAACCGCGATCGCCTTGTCCCGACAGGTGGGATAGCCGCAGGCTCCGCAGTTTAGCTCGTCTTCGGGCTTGTATTTTCCGGTCGCCTCGAGAATACGTCTTATCTCATGTTCGGGCGGAATAACTCTTATATCGGGCAGCTTTTTGTATGCGTTATGAATATCCACGCTGTCGTTTACGCTGATCTCTTCTGTGCCGGTCTTAGAGTAGGCGCGCACTTTTTCCGTCGCTTTGATAAATCCGCCCTTATCCTTATTGAGCGCGCAAGGCCCGTTAATGCATGAAAATTCGCAGGCGTGCATTTCGATGAACATACCGTTAAGCGTGCCCATATTGGACAAAACTTCCTTTGCTCTCGAAACGCCGTCCACGCTTATGTATTCGTAATCGGCGTTGTAATTGTAAAACGACTTGATAATGCCGCGGTTGATGGGGTAGTACCGCGCGCGGTTTGCCTGGGCGCCTTCGTCGCTCTCGTCCCCGAAAGCAATTCCGGCTTCGTCAAGCATGGCCTTAAGCTCTTCAAACGTAAGTGCGGCTGCTACCTTGCCGCATTCGTCGCCCTCTCTTTTTTTGGCGATGCACGGCCCGATAAATACTACCTTGGCGTCGGGGAATTCCTTTTTAAGAATTTTAGCGTGCGCGACCATGGGTGAGTCGACAGGCGCGAGAAACTGAAGCGCTTCGGGATAGTAGATCTGTATCAGGCGAACGATACTGGGGCAGGCGGAAGCGATAAGGTTGCGGTATTTGCCCGATTCCAGTAATCTGGCGTATTCGGCGGTGACCGCCGCCGCGCCGACCGCCGTTTCTTCCGCGTCGTAAAATCCCAGCTTGACCAAAGCCGCGCGCATCTGAGCGAAATTAACGTTAAAGCTGGAGGTGAACGACGGCGCGACAGTGGCGATAACCTTGCCTTTAAGCAGTTTTTTGACGGCGGGTATGGAGTTTTCGGCCTCTTTTGCGTTGAAACGGCAGACGTTGGCGCAGTGTCCGCACAAAATACACAGGCGTTCGTCAATACGCGCCCGCTCGTCGATAACGGTAATCGCTTTTACCGGACAATCGCGCAGACATTTGTAACAGTTTTTGCAGTTGTCCGCGTTAAAATTGAGGTACATATTCAGACGCGTCCTTTGATTTTTTCGTTATAAACCTGCTCGACCGTTTCGGGCAGAACATCAATGATTTCGCCGTCTACGCTCATGGTAACATGATCGCCGCAATTGCCCAGGCAGAAGCTTCCTTTGAGCACTTTGGTGTGATCGATACCGTCGGCGGCAAGCAGATTTTTGAGTTTTTCTATAACTTCATAAGAACCTTTAAGGTGACAAGCGCTTCCGATACAAACCTTTATTTCCATACATAACCTCGCGTATATAGTCGTACATATACATTTTAACATATAAGGCTTGATCTTGCAAGACATACGCCGATAAAATTGTTAAAAAACTTAGCCGAATTCGCTTGCAATTTAAATTGATCTCTGCTATAATAAATAAGCATCTGCGGCGGCATAGCTCAGCTGGCTAGAGTACTCGGTTCATACCCGATTGGTCGTTGGTTCGAATCCAACTGCCGCTACCACAATCGGGCCCCATGGTCAAGCGGTCAAGACATCGCCCTTTCACGGCGGTAACTCGGGTTCGATTCCCGATGGGGTCACCAGACCGAATAATCCGGATTTCGGATACGCTCCGAAATCCGGATTATTTTTTACGCGAAACGATCGTACTTTTAACGATAGAATTAATTCGCTTTTGATTTTGTTGTTTTCGGGCGTAGTTCCGTATAGTTCCTTGCGAAAAATCAGCCGTCATCGTCGCTGTTGAAGCAAGCCGGCATATCGTCGGGGAGCGGAATCGTGGCGCAGGTTTTGAAGTTTTCGGAAAAGCGTTTGCGGTACTCCGAAGGGGTGGAGCCGGTTTGCGCGCAGAACGTATTCGACAGGTGCGCCGTGGAATAAAATCCGCAGACAGACGCTATTTCGCCTATCGGCATCTCGGTTCTGAGCATTTTTTTCACGGCTTCGAGCCGCTTATTCAGGGCATATTGTTTTAGCGATACGCCCTTTTTCTGTTTGAAATAGTGCCTCAGATAATCGTAGCTGTATGACATCGAATTGGCGAGATTTTTGAAGTCGATGTTTTTGGTGGCGTAGTTATCTATATAGTTTATGAGCATTTCTAGTTTTTCGTCTATATGGGAGACCGATTTTACGCACATACGCATTGTGTCGATTAACAGATTCTGGAAATGATTGGACATCTTTTGCTGCATAAAAGGGCGTTCGTCAGCGTATTCGTCCATGATCGCCTCTATTTCGGAGAGGATAGCGCCGTCTTTATCGAAAAACAGCATATTGGGCAATGAAAAATCCTCGTCGATCTCAAAGCCGTAAACGTAAAGGCGCGACGTGGTGCCGGCGCGCTCGGAGTGGACGACGTTGGGAGGAATTATGACATAAGTATGTGGCATGTAGTCGAAAGCAATGCCGTCGACGGTGGAAGTTCCGACGCCCTCTTCGTAATACACAAGCTCCCAATAAGTGTGAATGTGATTGGGGGAATAGTAGGGGATCTTGTTGTATCCGCGGTCGCAGTATTTTGCCGTAACGTAAGGTATATGCATATACATAGCCTCCTTATTTTTTATTATAAATTCAGTGCGGAGAAAAGTCAATAGTTTTTGCAAAAAATGGCTATTTTGTTTTTTTACGCTTCAAGTTTCGGTTGAAAACGCGAAAAGCTATTGACATAACCTGTTCAATAATGTAATCTAAGCTTGACGCAATAAGCAAAATGCACGGAGGGAAAAAGCATGAGCAAAAACAGAATTTTAGTATCATTCGCCACAATTATCACGGCATTATTTATGGCCGTAGCGGCTGTTACGGTATTTGTGCCGGTGGCGAAAGCAGACGAAGCTGCGCTTACTGAAAGTTTTACTTATCAGCAGCTGGTCAGCGACAGCGTGGAGGCATATAACGAAAGCGGTGACGCGAAATCGGCAAAACTGGAAAAAAATATTGTAAATACTGAACTTTACGCCGGCACTCCCGAGCGTCCGCGCGCTTTTACCTCGGTAGAAGGCGATTACGCGCTTAAATGGAATCCTACCGGCGGCAGCGACGACTGGAGCAACACCGCGATACTTAACACCGGAGCCGTGCG
>CASFJH010000021.1 GCA_949294845.1 uncultured Bacillota bacterium
TTTACAAAGAGGGGCAGAATTATTATCTCAGACTGTATGAAGCGGCCGGAAAAACCGCCGACTTAAAAATAACCGCTCCGTTTGAGCATATCGACTCGGTGCGGCTGGACGGAAAAGTTTGCAAACGGCAGGAAACGCTGAGTCCGTATCAGATTGCAACTCTGCGTATGTCAAAATAAACGACAGTGAAAAAGGAAAAGAATAATGCTAAAATTTTCAAACGTTTTTTGCAATAACATGATACTTCAGTGTAGTATGCCTGTCATAGTATGGGGATACGGAGCTGAGGGATGCGTCAAAGCAGGGTTTTACGGGAACGGTATGACCGTCGAGCGGATTGGAGAAAGCGCTGCCGACGGAAGCTTCCGCATTGAGTTTCCGCCTTTTGAAGGCGGAACGGCGGAATATACTCTTAAAGCTGCGTGCGGCGGAGAGCAGACGGAGATATACGGGATCGTCTTCGGTGACGTGTACTTGCTCTTAGGACAGTCTAACATGACGTATACTTTGTCTTGCGTCGAGCAGTGCGATTATTGGGCTGAACGCGCCGCGGCGGCAAATATACGTATGAGGGCATTCAGCGAAGAAAGTTACGTTTCAACGGAAGAAGTCCGGCGCCCCGTTACGGAGCAAAAGGAACTTGCCCGCGAGTTTCCGGCTATATCGGGCGGCGACAGCCGTATAAAGGATATGTCCGCTCTCGGCGTTATGATATCCGCGCTTATGTATGAAAAAACGCATATTCCGGTCGGAGCCGTCGACACCTCGATGGGCGGACTGTCCATTGAAGCTTATCTTCCGCGCGGACTCACCGAAGCAGACGGAGAGCTTACCGCTTTTCTCAAACGTACCGGAAGATATATTTCCGTCGAGGACTACAATAATGCCGGAGAGCGCAATTTCTCACAGCTGAGCGGCGTTTACAACGAGAAGATCGCGCCGATGTACGGGTTGAAATTCAAAGCCGCTGTCTGGTATCTGGGGGAAAGTTACGCAATAGACTACGAACACGGTTTGTATTTCAGACGCGCGCTCAAGCTTATTATAGATCATTACCGCGACCTGTTCGGCGATATGTTTTTTGCCGCCGTACAAATCGCGCCGGAATATTATCCTTACGGTGACGGTAAGGGTTATCTGTATGTCAATGAAAGTATCGGCGATATAGAATATGAGCGTGAAGGTTATTGCGCCGTTCCTATATACAATATAGAGCCCAGATGGCTGATAGACGACGGCAGAACGTTTTACCATCCCATTCATCCGGTAAACAAAGCGCCGGTGGCTTCGGCCGTAGCGGACGTAATATATCGCAACGTTTTCAATAACGAACATTACAGATATCCTCGTATTGACGGGCTTAAAAGCGACGGCTGCGGCGGACTGATTGCGCATATAGCCAACTGCGGAAATGGGCTTGCCGGTCGGATATATAACGGATTTACGGTTTACGGCGCGGACGGAAAGCACTATCCGGCATTTGCCGAACGCACGGGTCGAGATACTTTGCGCATAATAAGCGAATCGGTATATAGCCCCTTAGGCGCGACTTATGCGTTCATGCAGTACCAGAACGACTGCAACGTCCGGCTGAAGTCGGGTGAGCCTCTGCTGCCTTACAGAACCGCGCGCGAACAGATAGGAAAAGACTATTACGCTTTTCCCGCGTTTCTTTCGGGAACCGGTAAAGCCGTCGAAAACTGCTTCGGATATCAGGTAGGCACCTGCCGCACCATAAATTCGTGGGAACGCGGGCAAATATACGGCGCGCCGTGCAGAATTTCGCATATAACCCGCAAGGGGACCGGTAAAAAATATTTAAAGCTGCAGGCCGATGCCGGTCAAACCGAATTTTTTTATTTCGGCGCGTCGCCCAGGCTGTTCTTCTCCGGCCAACGCAATCAGCTGGCCGATTATCCGTACCTTAAGCTCAGCGTTTACGCAACGGGCGACGTAAGCTTCTGGGGGCTGGCAGTCAGACTGAGCTGCGGCGACGTTTACCGCTTTCCTGCCGGCGAGGACTTTATACGGCTTTCGGAATACGAGCAGACCTTGACGTTATCTTTGTCGGAAGCGTTCAGGGAAGACATGGGTCGCGTAAGTCTTACCGACGAACAGCGGGAAAGCATAGTCGAAGCCGAATTTCTGTTCCGCGGGAAAGGTGTTTGCGCAGTTTATATGGGCGGCCTGAGCTATTGCTCGTTCAGCATACTGCCCGAACGGACGGATAAAACGGAAGAGACGGCAAACGCCGCAACGCAGCTTCCGAAGTACGATCAATAGAAACCAGTGAAATAAATCAGACCGCCGACGCGATATTCACAACCGCCGGCGGTTTTTTCTATACATAACGCTTTTACTGCTTTTGGGACAGTTAAAAGGGTAAGTTTGTCTGACGCTCATTATGATCGACTGAGGATAGTCGCCGAAGTTTTTGCCGAACAGATTTATTCCGCCGCGGTGTACGGCGTCTTCCTTTATTCCTATAGTAAGCCGCACGGAATGCGAGTCATAAAGCTTGAGATCGCCGAAGGTTACTTTGTCGTTCACGAGCACGTTGTCTATAAAAACGCCGGTGCCGTTTATCGAAATCTTTTTCAGAATTCCGAACTGCGTGCTTGTTATGGGCCAGTTCTCGGGGGTGTAACGTCCGCGCCGTCCGCCGAAGTCTCCCGGCGAAGTAAACGTAGTTGTTTCAACTCCGTTGACGTATACGGTAATATCGCTCGGCCAGTTGTTATTATAGTATATCGCCTCTGAACATATCTCGAAGGAAAAAGAAATTTCCGAGCACTTATGATGCATGAGCGGCGCTACCGGAAAATCGTATGAAATAAATCCGGTGCCGAACCAAAGACACTCGGCATTAATCCGCTCCGAGGTAAAAAAAGTATTCGGATCGTCGAAATTTCCTATTTTACCGTCGAGGCCTACCATGCCGCAAGGCGCCTTGATATTGCAGTCCGAAAATATTCCTACGGGCAGCTCTTCCGAATATTCCTGATTGAAATCAAGCTCTTTAACAGCCGTACTTATATGAACTATGCATTTAAGAACGACATGGGAACAATATTTGACATGACCTTTCAACCCGGGCAGATAACTCACGAATACCAGCTGAGCGTCAGAAAGAATTTCGATATGATGCGCGACTGACGACGGGGGAATGTTCAGTTCGGTAGCCAAGGTGTTAATATTTTTCGATTCGTTGTTTAGCGCGTGCAATATACGAACACGGTCAGGCGCGGACACGTTATAAACGGGCTTAAGATCGAAGGTGCCAACAGCGGATTCATGGCGCGCATAGCGGCGGCCAGTGAAGTCGGCGTGAACGGGCTGATATGTAACGTGGCGTTTACAAACGCCGAAGTGCACACCGATACGGGCAATACAGGATTCCTGACCTCCTACATGGGCGGTCAAGGCTCCGGAGGCGTCCGCAACGTTTATGTGCATTGCGTTTCTCAAGGATCCAATACGGCGATAATAGGTTGGGCGATGTATCAGAACAGCCACAGAATACTGAACTGTATTGTCGAAACCCGCGCCGACGCCGGAGCTACAAACGTATACGGCTTTTCGTCCAATACTTATTACTGTCAGCTTAAAGGAATTGTGATCGGACAGGGAGTAGCGGCTTATAAAACGCAAACGAACAGTTATCTTGACAAGTTTACGGTAAAATGCGAGCTGTACGGCGATTATTCGGCTTTCATTGCCGACTGGCCGAATATAAGCGATCAGTTTACCGAAGCTGAATGGAGCGACGTAATGTGGGACACCGAAAACTACGGTATACCGGTGCCTAAAGCTCTCGCGGCAAAGGGTGTTTCTGAAGGCGATATTACGATTGATGAAGATACGACGGCAACGGTTCAGGCCGGACAGAGTTTTCAGATAGGTTACAGCGGCTGTCTCGTAAAGCTGAAACTTGAATCCGGAGGAAATACTGACGGCATCGAACTGAACGGCAATATTGTTACCGTTGACGAATCGGTATCGGAAGGAACGCAATTTAAGGTAATAGCGTCGTCTGTAATTGATCCCGAAGTTACGGATGAGATTACCATAACGGTGTCTGCCGCGTAATTGTATTTAACTGTATGATATTTTAAAACCTTGGAAACGGTAATTGCAAAACCTTGTCGATAATTTCGGCAGGGTTTTGTAATTTTTGCTTGACATCGGCAATCAGATAATGTAAAATTTATGTTTACGGAGGATTTGATATGAAATTACAGTTTTGGGGAACGGCGGCAGCAGAAGGTATACCGGGTATCTTCTGCGGATGCGAGATATGCAGCAAAGCGCGCGCTGAAGGCGGCAGATTTGTTCGCGCCCGCTCGCAGACGATGATCGACGGCGACCTTTTGATAGATTTCGGACCGGATACATACAGTAATTCCGTAAAATACGGCTATGATCTGTCGAAGCTCGGAAATCTTCTTGTCACGCACAGCCATATGGATCATTTATACGCTTACGAACTGTTTAACCGCCAACCCGGATATTGCCATAATACGCGATGTGAAGCATTGAATATTTACGGTTCCGGCGGAGTAAGAAAGGCGCTTTTTGCAGATACGCAAAATAAGGTTCAGAGCCTTTTCGACAGCGGAAAAATCGCTTTCCATACGCTTGAGGAATATGTGCCGGCAACAATAGGCGAATATACCGTTATTCCCGTTCCTGCCAATCACGGCACCGAGCAGCCTTTCGTATACATAATCGAAAAACACGGTAAATGCATCTTCTATATGACGGATTCCAACCGTTTTACCGACGAGATCAACGAAAGGATAGCGTCCTTGGGCAAAAAGTTCGACGTGGTCGTTTACGACTGTACTTTCGGTACGGCGGATACTGTCGCGGCAGGTACGGCGCCGGGACACATGGCAATACCCGTTATTAATATCGTGCGCAATCAGTTCAGGCAGCTCGGCCTTTACAAGCCCGGGGCTATTGAAATTATCGATCACTTTTCTCACAACGGCGAGAACGTCAGCTACGACGCGCTTGAGCCGCTTGCCGAGAAAGAAGGTCTGATAACCGCTTATGACGGATTGGTTATCGAGTTTTAGCCTGCGGAAACAGAATGCGGATTCCCGAAGAACGGTATAATTAAAAATGTGCTTTGCGTAAACGCATTTCTTATTCTTAATATTGACAAACATACACAACAATATTATAATATACGAAATCAATCCCGATAATAAAGAGGACTGTCATGGCAGACAAAAACAAACTTTATATAGGCGCCGCATATTATCCCGAAGTATGGCCGCAAAGCTGCGTCGACGAAGATATTGCCAGAATGAAAGAGGTCGGGTGCAACTGCATGAGACTGGGGGAATTCGCTTGGGGCGATATGGAACCCGAAGAGGGACGTTTCGATTTTTCGTGGCTCATTTCCGTCATGGATAAGCTTTACGCCGCGGGAATTTCCGTCGTTCTGTGTACTCCTACTGCAACTCCGCCGAAGTGGCTTACCGATAAATATCCCGAGACGCTCATGCTGCGCGGTAACGGCGTCCGAAAGACGTTCGGCGGTCGCGCGCACGTCTGCAAGACCAGCCCCGTAATGCGTGAAAAAAACAGAATTATCGTTACGGAGCTGTGCAAAGCCGCAGCGTCCCATCCTTCGGTAATCGGCTGGCAGATAGATAACGAGATTTACCCGAATGATGAGGGCTGTTTTTGTCCTCTTTGCATAAACAAATTCAGAAGGTATCTTAAAGAAAAATATCAAACAGTCGACGCTTTAAACGAAGCGTGGGGAAGCGCGAGATGGAGTCTTCAGTACAGGAGCTTCGACGACGTGGACGCTCCGGTAAGCGGCACATGGAATCATCCTTCATTGTGCGTCGAATGGCTGCGTTTCCAAAGCGAAAATATTGCCGATTATGTAGACGAACAAGCTGCAGTCATCAAAAAATATTCTTCGGCGCCGGTCGGTACCGATATGATGCCCATACTCGGACAGGACTATTACCGCACGACGAAAAATCTTGACGTAATCCAGTTCAATCATTACGACGAGCAGCATAATTTATTCCGTCCGTCGTTCTGGTTTGACTTTTTACGACCGATAAAAGACATTCCTTTCTGGAATACCGAGACGCAAACCTGCTGGAACGGTTCTTTATACGCTTCGTCTGGCTACCGATCCGCAGGCAATTGCTATGTGAACACATGGCTGCCCATAGCTAAAGGCGGAGCAATGAATCTTTACTGGCTGTGGCGCGCGCATTACGCAGGGCACGAAATGGCGCACGGCGCCGTTTGCAGAACCTCAGGCGGCTTTTATCACATGGCAAAAGAAATACGCAAAGCGTCGGACGAATTTGCCGCGTGCGAGCAGCTTTTAAGCGAGAATAAGGTGATTTCGGATATTGCAGTACATATGTCCGCAACCGCCTGGCGGATATTCAATTATGTGCCGATGAGCTACGGAATGAATTACATCGATTTCATACGCGATAATTTTCATAAGCCGCTGAGGCATTACAACGTCGACGTTATCGATACCGCTCACAATATTGAAAATTATAAAATAATATTTTCGCCCTTTCTGGCATATACGGCAGAAAACGGTTTCCGCGAAAGAATAAAGAAGTGGGTTAATGCCGGCGGGACATGGATCGTCGGACCCATGAGCGACATTATGACCGATTATGCGGCTAAATATCGGAATGCGACTCACGGCTTCCTCGAGGAGTTTGCCGGCGTCAAGACAGTGTTTGAAATACCCATGCCTAACGACGTTTTCCGCGCACAGTGGAAAGACGGTTCGCCGCTCGGAATTTCCCAGGTATTTTACGGTTATGAACCGGACGGCGCGGAAAGTCTGGCAGATTATATAAACGACTGGCCGCAGGGGTCGGCGGTAGTAACCTTAAGACGCGTAGGAAAGGGGCGCGTAATCCTTCTCGGTTCGATGCCTGACGGCGAAGGACTGAAAAAACTGATATCGTTGCCGCCGATAGCCGAAGCCTCGGACAATATAGAGCTTGTCGCCCGCGGCTCGGACATCATAATTGCCGTCGAATTGGATAATACGTTAGGATATGTGCGACTTGACGGCGAGTATGTCGACAAGCTGAGCGGCAGAAAAGCGTCTGGGCATACCGACCTGGCGCCGTACTCGGTAAGCGTATTTGTAAAAGTGCGCCGAACTTAACGCGGAAATGAAAAAGTACAGCGAAATAAACAGGCTTTCAACCATGCTGCTCAATCTTACCGTTGACCGGCTTGATTTTGAAACTTATTGGTGCAGAGTGTATCAAAGTCCTCAGGCCATGAACACTTCGCCGCATAACCACTCCTTTTTTGAGATTCATTATTGCCTTGACGGCGAAGGTATTCTGGACGTAAAAGGCGTTTCGTATAATTTGAACCGGAACAGCTTTATCATAACGCCTCCTTATTGTCAGCACACCTGCGTAAGACAAAGCAACGACTTTAAAAAATTCGTATGGGGAGTTCGTATTCGGGCAGAGGACAAAGCGGCATACGAGGCGCTTGACAGATTGTGCGAGCTGTGCATCTGCTCCGGTGCGGTGGCCGCGTCGGAGGTAATGCTTAGTTTTGTCGATAATATCGAGCGCTGTCTTTCCGGTAATTACGCCAACCATGTAGACGTCGTAAAAGTTATGCTGGCAGGGAGCCGTCGGCAGTTTACCAGAATATTTCAGACTTGTACAGGCGTATCTCCTGCAAACTACTACAAAAAGCTGCGGCTTATAAAGGCGGAAAAGCTGCTGCTCGATACAGATATGACTTTGGAAGAGATTTCTTCAAAAGTCGGGTACGGCGACGGATTTACCTTTTCAAAGGCGTTTAAAGCATATTGCGGTGTGTCGCCTAAAGAGTTTCGCGAGTCTATAAAAGCAAATTAATGTCTCAAAATGACATGGAAATGTCACATATAATCATTGAAAATAATTAACTCATTGTATATAATTATAGTAGATTTTCGGGGGTGTTGGCATGAATAAAATTGCTTGCGGCGTTTATCCTACTATGATTACTCCGTTTCGCGACGGAAATATTGATTACAATGCGGTTGAACAGATCGTAAAATACTACGCCGACAGCGGTTGCGCCGGCATTTTTGCGGTATGTCAGTCAATCGAGATGAATTATCTCAGTTTAGAGGAGCGGATTAATTTAGCAAAAGCCGTGACCGATTATGCCGAAAATTACGCCGGCGGACGGATGAATGTTGTCGCCGGCGGACATATTTCGGCTTCATTAAAAGATCAGGTTCAGCTTTTTTAAAGATACCTGCTGCGATCAGAATGTATTGGCAGAAAGGATTGAGCAAACCAGAAACAGCAATATGATGGTATTTAATGCGAACGGCCAGACGCTTTATCAGTCGCTTTTATGCGGCGCCGCCGGTTATTCGGGTATACTGGCAAATTTTATACCTGAGATGCTCGTTTGGCTCAATATCAATATAAACGACCCCGACGCAGAATTCATATCTGAGCTCATCAGCATGATTGCACATACCGAAAACGACGAGTATCCTGTCACCGGCAAATACTCGCTGTCTCTTTCCGGCATAAACATTACTCTGGAAAGCAGAAAAAACAATTGTTCGTTTTTAAGCGACTACAGAAAAGAAGTAATAAAGCGGATATATTCTCTTAATCGGCGGTTTACCGATTGCTTTTTGCGCAGCGGCGCTCAGCACGGTATAGGCAGATTTATCGGAGAACATATTGAACGGCGATACGCTTGAGGGAGCCGTCAATGAACAAATTACCAAAGCTGTGTAAATTTTGTATTTTTACCGTGCTCGCGATATTGTGCGCGGCAATTGCCGCAGGTTGCGGTCGAACTGTCGACGGCGAAAGTGCTGGCAGTATGTATACGGTCAGCGGCGCGGAGAGAACAGGCGGCAAGGACGTACTGAACGTTCCGACCGATACGGAAACTTTTGATATTATGTCGGTAATAACCGTAGCCGAAGGATATGAAATATCTGTAAGCTACGACTTGAACGGTAAAAGAAAAACTCCCGCCACGGCGCCGCTTTCTTTCGGAGACAACAAATTTTATGTCACGGTTACAGGCGAAGAGGTTGAGGTATACGAATTGATCGTTCACCGCAACAGACTGTTCAAATTCGTTTTCGACCTTAACGGCGGCGAGGGTAATATACCCGATCAGACTGTTGAAGAAGGGGCGTTGGTATCCGTGCCCGAAACTGAACCGGAGCGTCTCGGTTACGACTTCGGCGGCTGGGATTTCGATTTTACTCAAAAGGCTTCGTCGCAATCGAAGGGGATATGGTCGAACTGCCGGACGGTACCATAGCGGATATATTGCGCCACAGCGCAGAGAAAACGGTTATGCTTACTTTGGACAAAAACAATCCTGACGGACAACTGCGTTTTGACGGCTTATGCGATTTCGAAGCGGCATATA
>CASFJH010000022.1 GCA_949294845.1 uncultured Bacillota bacterium
CTACGGCATTGACGGATTCAAACAGGACGGCGGAGACGCGATGTTTCTGCCCGATAATATAGTCTGCCGCGAAGCGGGATGCAACGCCAACAGGCAGAGCGAGCTGTATGCGCTGAGCGCGCTGCGCTTCCGCTTCAACGAGCTGCGCGCCTGCTTTAAGTGCGGCGGTCGGGGACTGGCGCAGAGAGTGGCGGACAGACATCATACATGGGACATACGCTTCGGGCTGGGCAGTCTCATTCCCAACACGGTATTGCAGGGACTGCTGGGGTATCCGTTCGTTTGCCCCGACATGGCGGGCGGCGGGCTGGCGCGCTATTTCGACGGCGTGCCTGCTGACAAGCTGGACAAGGAACTGTTCGTGCGGTCGTGCCAGTGCTCGGCGCTCATGCCGATGATGCAGCTAAGCTACGCGTTCTGGCGCGCCTTTGACAGGCGGACGGTCGATATTTGCATCGGGGCGTGTATGCTTCACGCGGATATGCACCGGTACATTATGAGCTGCGTTAAGCGTGCGGCCGAAGACGGCGAACCGATAGTGCGCAATATGGCTTACGCTTTCGGCGAGGGAGAGACGATCGTCGATCAGTTTATGCTCGGAGACGAGTATCTCGTGGCGCCTGTACTGGAAAAGGGCGTCGGGCGCCGCAGAGTAACGCTTTTCAGCGGCAAGTGGGAAAATTGCGCGGACGGAGCAATCTACGACGCCGGCGAATACGAGTTTGACGCGCCGCTTGACCGATTGCTGTATTTTAAACGCGTAAGAGCATAAGGAGAAGCGAATGGAAAAAGTCTGGATAACCGGAAAGAGCGACGATATGAATTTCCAGACGGCTTTCCGTCTGCGGGTCGGGGCGACGACTCAGCCGACGGAGATCGTGCTGTGTACCAATACGCTGTTTCAGGTCTTTGTAAACGGCGAGCTTATCGGCGTCGGACCGCGCCGCAACGCAAAGGGGTACAGCATAATAAACCGATACGACATAAGCGCTTTTACCAGCCGCGGCGACGCGGTGGTTGCGGTATTGTGCGTCAGCTACCGCGTAAATTCGTATTATATAGTGGACGAACCGCCGTTTTTCGCCGGCGAAGCTGTGTCCGGAGACCGGACAATACAGTTCTCGGCATACGATTACAATCCGCGCGTGCAGAAGAGCGAGCGCTACTGTATGCAGCGCTGTTTTGCGGAGTCGTATGTGCTCGACCGCGATCCGCGCGATTTTCTGAACGGCGCATATACTCCCGCGCCGTTGCCGCTCAGCGCCGTCGAAGGAAACATTATGCTCGAGGCCGCGTTGCCTTACCCTGAGCTGCGTCCCGTTTATCCGCATACGGCGGAGTGGGGAGCGCTTACCCGACCGGAAAAGTGTTTCAGGTACGAGCCGCCGCTTTCGGCAAGGATAAGCCCTGTCAATAAGGGATATGCCGACGATCAGCTGACCGAACGCATAAGCATAGAGGCAGGCAGATTCGGATACGAGCCTGCGGACGGACCTGTTCCCCAGGTTATCGAAAATGGATATTTGCTTTACGACCTCGGAGCCAACAAAAGCGGGTTTCTGTCGCTCGGAGCGAGGACATACGGAGACTGCCTGATATACCTTATTTTCGACGAAATTATATGGGACGAGGTGCGCGACGACGGATTGGGAAAATATTTTCCCGGTACCGCCAAGCCGCTGGCTTTTTACAGACTGGGTACCGTCAACGTGGTAAAATTCGCGCTTAAAGGCGGTGCCGAATACAAGCTGAACACTATCGAACCGTATACTCTCAGATATCTTAAAGTCATCGTTTCGGGCAGGGCGGAAATATACGACGTTAATATGATTGTTTTGGAAAATCCCGACGCACGCCTGCTCAAGTTCGATTGCGACGACGGAAAGCTGAGTGCCGTCATGGAGGCGGCCAGAAGCACTTTCGCGCAGAACGCGCTCGACGTTCCGACGGACTGCCCTTCGCGCGAACGCGCCGGATGGCTGTGCGACAGCTATTTTACCGGCAGGAGCGAGCTGCTGTTCACCGGAAAGAACAATATAGAGCGGAATTTTCTCGACGCGTATCTGCGTATGCCTGCGGATAACCTTATCCCTGAGGAGATGCTGCCGATGTGCTATCCCGCGGATCACACGAACGGCAATTATATCCCCAACTGGGCGATGTGGTTCGTCATTGAGCTGGAGGATTACTGCAAACGCAGCGGCGACGCCGCGTATGCGGATAAGTTCAGAAACAGAATAGACGGGCTGGTGGATTTCTTCGAGCGGTACCGCAATGAGGAAGGACTGCTGGAAAATCTCGACAAATGGGTGTTTGTCGAGTGGAGCAAGGCCAACAGCATGGTCAAAGGCGTTAATTTTCCTACGAATATGCTTTACAGCGCCATGCTCGCCGCCGCCGGACGTATGCTCGGCAATAAGCGCTATTCGGATATGGCCGATGAACTGAGGGAAACGATCGTCAGAGAGAGCTTTGACGGGAAATTCTTCCGCGACCAGAAGCTGCGCGGCGCCGACGGCAGAACGGTCGTTACCGAAGGCTGCTCGGAGACCTGCCAATACTATGCGTTCTATTTCGGCATAGCCGACAAAGAGCGGTTTCCCGAGCTTTATTCGGTCATGACCGAACGGTTCGGCCCTAAACGCGACAGCTCGAAAGATTTCCCCGACGTATATCCGAGTAACGCCTTTATAGGCGATTTCATGAGGCTCGACTGGCTGCTCCGCGATGGGCAGACCAAAAGGGTGCTCGACGAGAGTATGGATTATTTTTACAAAATGGCTTTGCGTACAGGCACTTTGTGGGAGCACGACAGACCGGTGGCAAGCTGTTGCCACGGTTTCGCAAGCTATACCGCCGCCTTTATACTGGCGGGAGTGTTCGGCTATCGCGGATTCGATACGGCCTCGCGTACTCCGATACTCATTACTCCGGCCGTTCCGGTACGCGCCTCGGCGGAAATCCCCGTACCCGGCGGAACGCTCCGCTTAGACTCAGCCGATTTTAAAACGGAGTGGAAGCTGTACCGAGCCTGATCCCCGTTACAGTGCGTATACGCTCCCGTCCACGGACGGGAGCGTTTTTTTATTTCCCGTCAGGCGTCTGCTCCGACCGACCGTCAAGCCCGCTTTCGGTTGTCTGCTCCGACCGACCGTCAAGCCCGCTCTCGGTTGTCTGCTCCGACCGACTGTCAAGCCCGCTCTCGGTTGTCTGCTCCGACCGACCGTCAAGCCCGCTCTCGATTGTCTGTGCGGAGTCGTCCGGAGGTTCGGTGCTTATCCCGAAGGAAAGTATTTTTTCCAGCTGTTCGTCGGTAAAGGCTGCCATGGAGCAGTCGGGTATGACCTGACTGACCAGCCGTTCGGTAAATTTTTTGCGGCGGCGGTAGCAGACGAGGGAGAGCACGCCGCACACTGCCGTGCCGAAGACGAGAACGGTGTTGACGGACGACAGCACCGACGATATGACGTAATCGAACGGCAGGTCGCCGAGATCGGGCATACCGCCCGGAGGAGAGAAGTTTTCGGGCGGAGTAAAGTTTTCGGGCGGATCGGCGGCGGCAAAGCGCCTGACTCCCGAAAATACCGAGCGGCGGCCGGTCAGCAGGCTGCCGAAGTCGGAGACCTTACGCACGAAGCCCACCCACGCGCTGCGGCGGCGGGCGGCTGCAAATTCGGAATTTTCAATAAACTCTGTGACCGTATCGTCGCTCATATTGGCAAACCCGCCGGGGCGCACTTTGCTGTTGGCGTCCACTATTGTGCCGGCGATCGCGATGGCGACGACTATCAGCGCGAGCAGACTGTCGGTTTTTATGAGGCGGATACGGTTACGGCGTATGACGTTGCGGTTAATTTCCCGTTCGACGCCCGGCGCGAAGCAGAACAGCGCGATAAATATCAGCATGGGAAGTATGAGCAGCGGGGAATACAGGAAATACAGCAGCGGGACGGCAAGCGCGCAGCAGATTTTAACCCGGAAATACGCTTTGGGCGTGGTTATCCTGAAACGGCCGAAAAACAGTTTTATTCTGCGGCCGAACGAAAGCTTGCGGACGGATTTAGCCGAAACAGCCATATCGGTCTCCTTATCAGTCGCAGCGCAGAGCTTCTACGGGGTCGAGCTCTGTGGCGCGTATGGCCGGAGCGACTCCCGACACCATGCTTATGACGACGGACAGGGCAAGCCCTGCCAGATAGTACAGCGGATTGTAGCTGACCACCGCGTGCGACAGCACCGACAGGCATACGATATTCGCAATTACCGAAATCACGAGGCACACGGTGGCGCCCATCAGTCCGGCCGTCAGTCCGAGAATGCCCGCTTCGGACAGAAACATTGCGCGCACGTCCTTTTTGCCTGCGCCCACGGCGCGCAGTATGCCTATCACCTTGGTGCGTTCGACCACGCTTATGTACAGCACCGTGAATATCATTATTGCGGAAATTAGCATTGAAATACCTCCCACCGCGGTGAGCACGCCGGTACCGAGATCGATGTACTCGAGTATCGTGTTAATTACGGAGTCCTGCTGTTCAACGCTGTAGCCGAAAGCGGTAAGGTCGTTGATTATGGCGGAAACGTTTTCCGCGTTTTCGGCTGTCAGATACAGGATGTTGGCGGCGCTGTTCTCCGCCAGTCCGGTAAGCGACAGAAAATCCGAGCGGACGATAAACGCCTTATATCTGTTGCTGCTGTCGGAGGTGTCCTCGTAAATGCCCGAAACGACGAGCGAGATTGAGTTATCGTCGTAGCTTACCGTCGCGGTCTGCCCGATAAGGGACGAATAGTCGTCCGACAGCTCTTCAGCCAGCGCCTGTCCGATGAGCACCTGTCCCTCGAGAGGGTACGTCCCGAACATGAGCGACGGCAGGTACCCTTCGTTGAGCTCGTAAAGGTAGTTTATGCTTTGCGAAGCGTCGTATGTTTTTATGCCTGCGCCGGCGACGTAAAGCTCTTTTATGTACGACTCGATTCCCTCTATACTGTCTATGCGCGAATAGTCCGCCCAGAGGAAAAAGTCGTTGTCGCTTTTGGAAACCTCCATTTCCAGGCTGTCCGTACCCGTGTAAACGTCGTTGACATAGCCGGTCAGTCCGCCTCCCAGCGCCAGTATAAGCACCATTGCCGCGATGCCTATGGACATACCTGCGGCGACCAGAATATTGCGGCTCCTGTTCTGCAGGAGATTGCGTATGCTCAGACGTATTATTTCGCGTACGCGCATATGTCCTGCAGGCAGGTCGCGCGGCTTCACCGACGGCGGCTTATCGTGCCGGCGGCGTTCGTCCGATACTATCACGCCGTCGTCCATGCGTATTACGCGTCCGCATGCTGCGGCTATGCGCTCACTGTGAGTAACTATAATCACCAGTTTGCCCTTTTCGGCGATTTTGGTCAGAATGGTCATTACGGCGTCGGCGGAGGCTCTGTCCAGCGCGCCTGTCGGCTCGTCGGCGAGCAGAACCGTAGGATTGTTTATAAGCGCGCGCGCAATCGCCACGCGCTGTCTCTGACCCCCGGAGAGCTGGTCGGGCATTTTGTCGGAGCTTTGATCCAGTCCCACCAGTTTGAGCAGCTCCATAGCTCTTTGGGAGCGCAGGTGCGCGTCGGCTCCCGCTACGGTCATGGCGATTTCCACGTTTTCTTTGATGGTCATATCGGGAATTAGGTTGTAATTCTGGAATATCAGACCGACTTCGCGCTTGCGGTAATCGTCTGTTTCGCTTTCGGTAAAGTCGTTGAGCGAGCGGTTTCTCATGCTCACGCTGCCGTAATAGTCCCGATCCATGCCGCCGAGAATGTTTATGAGAGTCGATTTGCCGCAGCCCGATTCGCCCACGAGCGCCACCAGTTCGCCGGCGTTAAGCTCGAGATTTATGCCCTTTAATACTGGCTGCTGAACGTCAGCGGTTATAAAATAGCTCTTATACAGATCGCTGATTTTCAAAAGTGTCATGCGCGCCTCCGAACACCGATTATATCATCGATTATAATGCGCGTACATCAAACCAAGCTCAACTCAACCTCTCATAAACCGCAAACGTAAAATTTCATTAAATATTCACATACGCGACAAACTTTTTTTACTCGCAAAAGGTATAATCAATACAGAACAGAGGTGGAAAGAGAATGACGACTATACTGGTGGCGGAAGATGACGATTATCTGCGCGCGCGGTGCTGCGCCGTGCTCGCCGACAGCGGACACGGCGCGCTGGGCGCCAGGAGCGGGGCGGAGGCGCTCGGTATACTCGGAAGGAGGCGTATCGACCTGCTCGTTGCGGACGCGGACATACAGACGGTTAACGGACTCGAGCTTGTGCGAATGCTCCGCGCCGACGGGCGGCGGCTCCCCGTAATCATGATCTCTTCCCGAGGGGAGGAGCGCGATAAGTACGCCGGATTTGCCGCCGGAGCTGACGATTATCTGGTTAAACCGCTGTACCTTCCCGAAATAGTGTGGCGCGCGAACGCTTTGCTGAGAAGATCGCAGATATTTCCCGACCGATTGCTGACGGTGGGCTCCACCGTGCTCGATCGGGATACGCTGTCGGTGCGCTCTGGCGACGCCGATCAGGAGCTTACGGCAAAGGAATTCCGACTGTTGTTCAAGCTTGCCGCCAACATAGGCCGCATCGTAACCAGACCGCAGCTCATCGACGGCGCGTGGGGCGCCGACGGATACGCGGAGGAGCATTCCCTCGACGTACACATGAGCCGCCTGCGCGGCCGCCTCAAAGCCACCGATCTCTCCATAGTGACAGTGCGCGGCCTCGGCTATAAGCTCGTGTGCCGTAACGCCGTAAAGACGCCCTGAAGCCGCGGCCGGCCGCGCCGCACTATTAATCCGGCGGCCGCTGTCCGCAATACGGCATGGCAGCCGCATTATCGGCAGAAAATTAATATCGAAAAATGTGAAACCGGGCATAGCAGCCTTTTGACGAGAATGTGGAAAAGTACGCGGCGTAACAGTCTTTTGTCCGTCTGACTCTTTAAAAAATGTCAGGCGGCTTTTTGTTATTGTACGACGGAAATAAAAACAGAATAAAAAAACGCCGCCCGACGTCTTAAAAGACGCGAGCGGCGCGGAAGCCGATTAAACGATTTTAAATCTGCACATAAGTGAGTTCGTTGGTTTCGTCGATGAGCGCCGGAGCGCCGTTATCGGTGCCGGCGGCGTATTCGACGGACAGCTGGGGCAGAGAGTCGCAGGTGGCGGCGACGCCGTTACTGTCGCGGCGCGTTATGGTAAAGTCTCCGTTTTCCAGTTTGACGGCGGCGGCAAAGTCCTCGGTCGTGCCGTAGTACATATCGAGCGCGTCGTCGCTGATGACCAGAAATCTGTAGTAGCCGTCCACAGGCGAGGTAAGGCGGTAAGTGCCGCTGTAATCGACCTTATCGGACGTATCGCCGCACGCGGTAAGCGTAAGCGACAACAGCGCGACCGCAAGAACGGCGGTAAGTATGCTGGCTAATTTTTTCATGAGAACTCCTTTCGGCACGGAGGCGGTTGTGCCGTGTGTCACGCCGTCGTTTCCCCTCGGGCAAGCGCGGAGGGGGACGGACGCAGCGTTATTTTCCGGCTTTGATCTTGTAGCTTTCGAGACGTTCTTTCGCTTCCTCTTCGGCGCGCTCGAACAGTTTTTCGGCGACGGCCGGATTGGCTTTTGCAAGCGACTTGTAACGCGTCTCATTCATTATAAACTCGCGGTAACTTCCGGTAGGATCCTTCGAGTCGAGAGTAAAAGGATTCTTGCCTTCGTCGGCGAGCGCCGGGTTAAAGCGGTAAAGCTGCCAGTAACCGGCGTCAACTGCTTTCTTTGTCTCGGCCATACCGTTGGACATATCGATACCGTGGTTGATACAGGTTGCATACGCGATAATGAGCGAAGGACCGGGATAAGCTTCGGCTTCGGCGATGGCCTTGATAACCTGGTTCTTATCCGCGCCCATGGCGACCTGCGCGACATAAACGTAACCGTAAGACATCGCCATCATGCCGAGGTCTTTCTTCTTGGTGCGCTTGCCGGCTGCGGCGAACTTGGCGACCGAACCGGTAGGCGTAGCCTTGCTGGACTGTCCGCCGGTGTTGGAGTAAACTTCGGTATCTACGACGAGAACGTTGACGTCTTCACCCGAGGCGAGGACATGATCGAGTCCGCCGTAGCCGATATCGTAGGCCCATCCGTCGCCGCCGAAGATCCATACGGACGGTTTGACGAGACAGTCGAGGTTAGCGCGGACGTCTTCCAGTCCGGCGGCTTTTTCATCGGCGAGCGCCGCGCGCACTTTGGCGGCTGCGGCTTTGGAGCCGGCGGCGGAATCCTTGTTGGCGATCCATTCGTCGAATGCGGCCTTGGTGGCTTCGCTTACCGAGCCGCTCACGGCAAGCATATCGGATTCGAGCTTGGCGCGGCGCGTCTTGTAGGCGAGGTTCATGCCGTAGCCGAACTCGGCGTTGTCCTCGAACAGCGAGTTAGCCCATGCGGGACCGTGTCCCTCCGCGTTCTTGGTGTAAGGGCAGGTAGGAGCGGAACCGCCGTAGATGGACGAGCAGCCGGTGGCGTTTGCAACGATCATTCTGTCTCCGAACAGCTGAGTAATGAGCTTGACGTAAGGAGTTTCGCCGCAGCCGGCGCACGCGCCGGAGAATTCGAACAGCGGCTGACGGAACTGACTGCCCTTGATCGATTCGGGCTTGAATTTGGCCGAAACGTCCACGACGGGCTGTTTCATGGCGAATTCCCAATTTGCTTCTTCGGTGACGGCGGCTTCCTCCAGCGGCACCATGACGAGCGCTTTTTCCTTGGCGGGGCAGACGTTTGCGCAGCTAGAGCAGCCGGTGCAGTCGAGCGGCGAGATCTGCATACGGAACTTGTATCCGTCGAGGCCGGTTGCCTTAAGCGTTGCGAAGGTTTCGGGAGCGGCGACCGAATCGGGTACCAGTATGGGACGGATGACCGCGTGAGGGCAGACCAGAGAGCACTGGTTGCACTGTATGCAGTTTTCCTTGATCCACTTGGGTACGCGCGCGGCTATACCGCGTTTCTCGAACCGCGTAGTGGCGGTGGGAACGCTGCCGTCGGGCTGGAACGCCGATACGGGCAGTTTGTCGCCTTCCTGCGCGATGATGGGCTGAATGAAATTCTTGAAGTACTTGTCGTCGGTGGTCTCGATTGCCTCGGCGCCGGTAGAAGCGTTAGCCCACGTTGCGGGATATTTGACTTCGATAAGGCCGCTGATGGCGTTATCGATAGCTTTGCAGTTCATGTTGACGACGTCGTCGCCCTTCTTGCCGTAGGTCTTTTTGACCATCTGCTTCATATACTCTTCGGCCTTGTCGTAAGGGATTACGTCGGCGAGCTTGAAGAAGGCGGCCTGCATAACCATATTGATGCGCTTGCCGAGGCCTACGCCTTCGGCTATCTTGAGAGCGTTTATCGTATAGAACTTGAGGTGCTTGCCGGCGATGGCGCGTTTCATGGAAGCGGGCAGCTCTTCCTCCATCTGTTCGGGAGTCCAGTGCGAGTTGAGCAGGAACACGCCGCCTTCCTTGATGTCGCTTACCATATCGTAGCGGGTAACGTAGGAAGGGTTATGGCAAGCTACGAAATCGGCCTGATCTATAAGGTAAGTCGATTTAATGGGAACGTCGCCGAATCTGAGGTGCGAAATGGTTATGCCGCCCGACTTCTTGGAGTCGTAAACGAAATAGCCCTGAGCGTACTTGTCGGTATGGTCGCCGATGATCTTGATGCTCGACTTGTTCGCGCCGACGGTGCCGTCCGAGCCGAGTCCGTAGAACTTGCAGCGCACGGTGCCGGCAGGGGAGGCGTTGATGAAGTGACGGATTTCGAGCGAGGTGCCGGTAACGTCGTCGTTGATACCCACCGTGAAATGATTTTTGGGCTTTTTGGCTTCGAGATTCTCGTAAACGGCGCCGACCATCGAAGGGTTGAACTCTTTTGAGCCGAGTCCGTAACGGCCGCCGTAAACGTCGATGCCTTTGCGTCCGGCTTCGGCAAGAGCGGCGACAACGTCGAGGTAAAGCGGTTCGCCGAGCGAGCCGGCTTCCTTGGTTCTGTCGAGAACGGCTATGCGCTTGACGGAAGCGGGAATGGCGGACACGAAGTCCTTGACGGAGAACGGTCTGTAAAGGCGGACTTTAAGCAAGCCGACCTTCTTGCCTTTCTTGGTGAGGTAATCGACGGTTTCTTCCGCGGCTTCGCAGCCCGAACCCATCATAACGATGACTTCTTCGGCGTCGGCCGCGCCGTAATACTGATAGAGCTCGTACTTTCTGCCGGTCAGCTTGTAGACCTTGTCCATCATCGTCTTGACGATTTCGGGCGTGGCGAGGTAGTACTTGTTGGCCGCTTCGCGGTTCTGGAAGTAAATATCGCCGTTCTGCGCGGTACCCATCTGATGAGGATGCTCGGGATTGAGCGCGCGTGCCTTGAAAGCTTTTATGTCGTCCATATCGACGAGGGGAAGAATTTCCTCGTACTCGATACCGTCTATTTTGGAGATTTCGTGACTGGTTCTGAACCCGTCGAAGAAGTGCAGGAACGGTACCCTGGCTTTAAGCGTGGACAGATGCGCTACGAGCGCGAGATCCATAGCTTCCTGAACGGAGTTGCTGCTCAGCATTGCGAATCCGGTCTGGCGGCACGCCATAACGTCGGCATGGTCGCCGAATATGTTGAGCGCGTGAGCCGCGAGAGCGCGTGCGCTTACATGGAACACCGTGGGGAGCAGCTCGCCGGCGATTTTGTACATATTGGGGATCATCAGCAGTAAGCCTTGGCTGGCGGTGAACGTCGTCGTCAGCGCGCCTGCGGCAAGAGCGCCGTGCACGGCTCCGGCGGCGCCGCCCTCCGACTGCATTTCGGCGAGACGCAGAGTCTGTCCGAACATGTTTTTACGTCCCTGAGCCGCCCATTCGTCGGCGTATTCCGCCATAGGCGAGGAAGGCGTGATGGGGTAAATGGCGGCAACTTCGCTGAAAGCGTACGCAATATGCGACGCAGCGGTGTTTCCGTCGATGGTCATCTTCTTCATAGTAAACCTCCATGGAATAATTGCATACGAAACATGAGCCTATATGCGCAGACCCACGCGTACTATTATAAGCCTTTTGGCGGCAATAGTCAAATATTTAATGCGTTTTTCTTGTGAAAACAGCCGTTTATAAAGCGAATATCCGCTCCGCTCCGCCGCTAGGCGCGTTCTTCGGCCATTGTCCGCGAGCGGCAGCCGGCAGACTGCCGCGCCGCCGCGTACGTATTTTATAAAAAATATTAAAAAAAGATTAAAAGATACACGACAACTTTACCTATATGTGTTATAATATAAACGTAACGGGAAACTTAGCGATTTTTCAGGAGAAGCCAAATGGATACATATGCCAGAAGAGAAACGGTAGAACGCATACTCAAGAGTGAAGGCAGGATTTATACCGCCGAGCTTGCGGAACGGCTGGGAGTGTGCATAAATACGATAAAGAACGATATACGGGTGCTGGGGCGCAGTATTCCTATAGTGTCGGCGCCGGGGAGAAAAGGCGGTTATTTCTATACAGGCGAGAAAAACGTCGAAATTACGGAAAAGGAAGCTACGGCGCTTAAAAGCGTTCTGGAAAGATATCCGGACGAAATGTCCCCCGAGCTGTACCGTACCATTCTCGCAAAACTGGAAAAATTCAGCAAATAAAAAACTTCTCCGTCATCAGGCGGAGAAGTTTTTTTCTTTTAACAGTAAGCGCGTCGGTTATGCAGTCTTAAGGGGCGATCGGCGCGGCGGAAGGGAGTGGAAACGGCCGGTTTTTCAGCGAAGCGCGTCGCGCATGGAGTACAGTCCGGGCTTGGCCGACATGAGAAATTCGGCTGCGCGGAAAGCGCCTTCGGCAAAAATTTTACGCGACAGCGCGGTATGCGAAACGGTAAGAGTCTCGTCTTTGCCGGCGAAGATAACGTCGTGTTCTCCCACGATCGTGCCTCCGCGCACGGCGTGTATGCCTATCTCTTCGCGCTCGCGCAGATGTTTGCCTTCGCGCCCGTAGACGTATTTCGCGCCTCCGCGCGCTTTTGCGGCGGCGTCGGCAAGCATAACCGCCGTTCCGCTGGGCGCGTCGGCTTTCATGTTGTGGTGTTTCTCTACAATTTCGACGTCGTAGCCCTCGCCGAGCGCTTTGACCGCGCGCTCCACCAGCTCGAGCATGACGTTCACGCCAACGCTCATATTGCCCGACCTTAGCACGGGGACGCTCTCCGAAAGTTTGCGGATCTTTTCCGCTTCCGCCTGAGAGTAACCGGTGGTTGCTATGACGACGGGCGTTTTTTTGCGCAGCGCGGCGGTTATAACGCTGTCGAGCGTAGCCGGCAGGGAGAAATCTATAATCACGTCGTAATCGACGTCTATTGCGTCAGCCGAAGTAAAAGTGGGCAGCGAGGGGTGCGCGATCTTATCGAAGCCGCCCGTTACGGTATACCCTTTGGCGGCCGCGGCCTCTGTCAGAGCGCAGCCCATTCTGCCCGAAATACCGAATATAAAAACATTCATTACGACACCTCTTTTATTCAGGCTATGCCCAGCTTTTTCATAGCGGCAAGCAGCCGTTCGGCGTGCGCCGGTTCCATTTCGGTAAGAGGGAGGCGGGGTTTGCCTGCCTTTATACCAATAAATTCGGCTGCTTTTTTGGCCGGAATGGGGTTGACCTCGCAGAACAGCGCGCGCAGGAACGGCAGCAGTTTGAGCTGCTGCGCGGAAGCGGCGGCATAATCTCCCTTTTCGCAAAGATCGGTGAGCTTTTTCATTTCCGCCGGCGCAATGTTTGCGGCGACCGATATAACGCCTATCGCGCCCAGACTCATCGCCACCGAAGTCAGACTGTCGTCGCCGCTGTATACGTCGAGGCAGCCGTCGAGAGCGGCCATCATATCCAGCCAATGATCGATTTCGCCGTTAGCCTCTTTAAGCGCCTTGACGTTTCTGAGTCCGGCAAGCCGCACCGCAGTCGCAGGCTCGATATTGACTCGTGTGCGCGGCGGTACGTTGTATATCACGATGGGTATGCCGACTGCGTCGTCGATCGTTTTATAGTGTTCGTAAAGACCGTTCTGAGTGCATTTGTTGTAGTAAGGCGTGACAATGAGCAGGCCGTCTGCGCCCATACGCTCGGCGGCCTTGCTTTTTTCGACGGCGTCTGCGGTGTTGTTGCAGCCGGTTCCTGCAAAAACGGGAACGCGACCGCGCGTTTTTTTCAGCACGAATTCGAGAAACCGTGCGCGTTCCGCAGCGGTCAGGGTTGCCGGCTCGCCGGTGGTGCCCAGCGCAAACAGCGCGTCGGCGCCTCCGTTTATGGTGTGCTCCAGCAGCTTTTCGGTTTCGCCGTAATCAATGCCGGAATCGCTCATCGGCGTTATGAGAGCGACGCCTACGCCTTTAAAGAGAGACATGGTATACTCCTTGTTTACCGCGAATAACAGCGGCGTTTATTTAGATTTGGCTATAATCCGCTCGGCTATCTCGACTGCGTTGGTCGCCGCGCCTTTGCGGATGTTGTCCGCAACCACCCACATATTTATGCCCGAATCCACCGTAGGGTCGATACGGACGCGGCCTACGAACACTTCGTCGCGGTCAGCGCACTCCAGCGGAGTGGGGTAGACCGTCTGCGCGGGATCGTCCATGAGCACCACGCCTTCGGCGTTACGCAGAACTTCGTATACGCCTTCGAGAGTGACGGGGTTAAGGAATTCGACGTTTATGCTTTCCGAATGTCCGTAGTAAACGGGTACGCGCGCGGTAGTCGCCGTAACTTTTATGCTCTGATCGCCCAGTATCTTCTTGGTCTCGAAAATCATTTTCTGCTCTTCTTTGGTGTATCCGTCGGGGAGAAACACGTCAATGTGCGGCAGAATATTGCCGGCTATAGGCTTGGGGAACTTCTGCGGCGCCTCGCCCTGCAGTCCGTTTTTAAGATCGTTGTAGCCGCCCACGCCCGCGCCCGAGACCGCCTGATAGGTCGAGTACACAATGCGCTTGATGCCGTACTTGCGATGGAGAGGCGCCAGCGCGACCACTGCCTGAATGGTCGAGCAGTTGGGGTTGGCTATGATGCCGTGATTCCAGTCGATGTCGTAAGGATTGACTTCGGGTACTACCAGAGGTATGTCCGGCTCGGTGCGCCAGCGGCTGGAGTTGTCTATAACCACAGCTCCGCATTCGGCAAAGACGGGAGCGAAGGTGCCCGACGTGCCGGCGCCTGCCGAAAACAGAGCGATATCGACGTGACGCGAGCGGACGTTCTCTTCGGTCAGCTCGATGACCGTGTAAGTTTTGCCGAGAAAATCCACCTTTTTGCCGGCTGACTTGGCCGAAGCGAACAGATAGAGTTCGCCGATGGGCAGTTTTCTCTCGGCGAGAACCTGCAACATTTTGCCGCCGACCATACCGGTCGCGCCGACTACCGCAAAATCAAACTTTTTCATAAAAACACACTCCGTAAAATGAAATACAAAATAAAGCGGCGGACGAGCAATACGTCCGCCGCTTATGCAACACGCGCTGAAGACTCCGCTCCGCGCTGACAGATCCGACCTGGCACGCAATGCTCTCCGTTCCCGTAAGGGTAACGACAGTTACGGACATATTATGCTCCGTACCCAACCGCCGGCGTCCCTACCTGCGGTTTCGGCGCAGATGTCCTTTCTTCCGGTCTGTAAGACGCGGGACACGTCGCGGCCTCTCAGGCCGGCCGGAGTACTGATACTCTGCGCTCCTCATTATGCCGTTTAATAATACCATAAATTTCAGCCGTTGTCAATATATTTTTAACGCCGCGGCAAAAAAGAGACGGAGCAAAGCACGGAGTAACGCGCGGATAATCGAAAGGGAAACGGGGCAAAAACGAGGAGGCGCGAAAAAGAGACGGAGATTCAAGGGCAATCCGTGCGGCAGGCCGAAGACGTCGAAGCAAAAAGGGCGCAAATTTAATTGCATTATTTACGTTTAGGGTGTATAATAAGAAAATGGAGATTTCGGCCGAAGTAGAGGAACTGTTCGGGACTCTGGTAAGTACGCGCCGCGCTTTGCACGCCATGCCGGAGCTGAGCGAATGCGAGTTTAAAACCGGAGATTATATCGCCGCAAGGCTTAAGAGCCTCGGTATACGCTGCCGTCGGGTGCATACCGGCGTGATTGCGGACATAAAAGGCGAGGAGAGCGGCAGGACGGTCGGATACCGCGCCGATATAGACGGGCTGCCCGTCAAGGAAAAAACGGGGCTCGATTTCGCCGCGGCGGAGAATATGCACGCTTGCGGCCACGACGGACATACCGCAATGCTGCTGACGTTCGCGCAGCTTCTTACCGAGCGGCGGCCGCTTTACAACGCGCGGCTCATCTTCCAGTTCGGAGAAGAGGGGACGGGCGGCGCCGAAAAGATGATAGAAGGCGGCGCGCTGGACGGAGTGGACGAAATTTACGCGTTTCACCTGTGTCCCGAGCTGGAAAAGGGGCGGTTCGCCTCGGCTTCGGGGCCGCTTTTTGCCGGAACAGTGGAGTTTGACGTGATATTCAGCGGAGTTTCCGCGCACTGCGCCGTAAAGGAGCGGGGGCGCGACGCTCTTGCCGCGGCGGCGGAATTCGTCTCGCGGCTGGGCGAAATGAACGCCGCGTTCAGGTCGAATACTCTTGTTCACGTCGGAAGACTGGACGCCGGCACCGCGCGGAACATAGTCGCCGACCGCGCGACAGCGTACTGCACGTTCAGATTTTTTGATACTGCGCACATGGAGGCCGGCATGATGAACGCCGAGCGTATTCTGGGAGAAATTACCGCGGCGACGGGCGTGGGACACGAGATAGCCGTCCGCACGGTATACGATCCGCTGATAGTGGACGGTACGGCGCTCAGGCGGGTGCGCGACGTCGCCGCAATCGAGGAATGTCCGCCGCGTTATACGAGCGAGGATTTTTCGGCGTACTGCAAGCGCGTCCCCGGGTGTTTGGTATGGCTGGGCACCAAGGACGAAAACTATACGGCGCCGCTTCACTCGGACAAGTTCGGGTTTGACGAGCGGGCGCTGCTGGGCGGAGTGGAGATCTATTACCGCCTGTCGCGCGCACGCAACGCTTACGTTCTCGCGCCGAGGAAAAAGTGACCGTTACCGCCCGCTGAAGCCGACGAAAGGATGCTGTGCGCAGCGTTGACGCGGTAAAAGCTGCTAAAAAACGCCTTAAGGCGAGCGGCTTAAAGAGCGCGTTGGGGCGAGAAGCGGAAGGATTAGGAAGTTGCGGCAAGTTTAGACGGCGCAGATAAGTTTACTTAAAAAACGTTCAAATACTTATAAGGAGAGGCGCAGACAAAGGGCGCCGTACAAAGATGGCAAAAGGGAAAGGACTGATATACAGACTGACGATGGGGCGTGACGATCTGCCCGACTTTACTCCCTCCAAGCTCCCGGGAACACGCTGGGCGCAGTTCAAAGACATATTCCGCAACCGTTTGGGCGCGCTGGTCAAGATAAATCTGCTTGTGCTGCTGTTCGCGTTGCCTGCAATCGCATGGTATATTATCGTCAACCTCATGAAACAGGTTGACGGAGCGATGGTTCCTTACTCGTCGAACATAGGCGTGGGGTATCCGGTAATCACCGACGCCGCTCTGATAGGTCAGGCGAGGGCTTTCAGCTTCGAGATACAGCGCTGGCTGATTATGATACCGCTTCTTATGCTTGCCTCGGTGGGGCTGGCGGGCGGATTTTACGTCATACGCCGTCTGGTGTGGGATCAGGGTATCGCCGTAGGCGGCGACTTTTTCCGCGGGATAAAGTATAACTTCGTCCCCTTCCTGTGGTCGTCGCTCTTTGTGGGTTTGTCGCTTTTCCTCGTGATGTTCAATATAAACGCGTACAACAACATCACGAACATTCATCAGGCATGGCGCATTGTGGGCATAGCCATTTCGATTATACAGTTTTTGCTTATTATGTTCATGATGATGTTTCTCACCACGCAGGCCGTTACCTATAAGCTTAAGACGTGGGGGCTTATTAAGAACAGCTTTCTTTTCGCAATAGCGCTCGTTCCGCAGAATCTGTTCTTTCTGGCCATATCGATAATACCGCTCATACTCATACTGGTACTGCCGGTAATGTTCTCCGTATTCTTTATAATGATATACGCGTTCATAGGATTCTCGTTCCTCATTCTGGTGTGGACGCTGTACGCGCACAGTATGTTCGACAGATTCATAAACGATAAGATCGAGGGCGCGAAGAACCGCGGTATCTATAAACGTACTCCCGAGGAGATAGAGCGCGACAGAGAAGAGAAGGCTGAACGCGACCGCAAGAACAGAAACGTCCGCTTCAACAATCCCAAGAAGAAAAAGAAGGTTTCGTCCATCGACGAAGGCAGCACGTTCGAGCCTCTGCCCACGACGTTCTCGCGAGCCGATCTGGCCAGACTGCAGGAGCAGAAGGAGGCGGTCAAGCGCGAGATAGACGCCGAATACGACGACGTGGACGGATCGGATGCGGACGACGGTCTGAGCGACGCGCCCGACGACGCGACCGGGCAGTCCGCAGAAACGGCTCAGCCCGCCCCTGCGGCGGAAAATGCCGGCGGAGCGGACGACGGCGCGGCTGAAGAAACGGCGCCCGACGAGGAGAAGTGACGCGCTTTGTATAACGCGCTTGCAGAATATTACGACCGGCTTATGGACGTCGATTACGACGCGTGGACCGATTATTTTCTTTCGTTTATAGGCGACAGGGACGACGGGGCGGACATTGCCTGCGGAACGGGAGAGATAACTCTGAGGCTGATTGCCCGAGGAAAGAAAGCGTTCGGCGCGGATATAAGCGACGCAATGCTTTCGCGCGCGTGCGCCAAAGCCGCGCAAAAAGGAGTGCGCGCCCTTTTCGTCAAGGGCGATATGAACGAATTTTCGGCTCCGCATCCTCTGGGATTCGTCACTTGCGCTTGCGACGGCGTCAATTACGTCAGCAATCCTTATCGGGTTTTCAAGGCAGTTTACGCATCGCTTAAAAAACGCGGCGTTTTCGTTTTCGACGTATCCAGCGAATATAAGTTGCGTAATATTATAGGGAACAACACGTTTTGTTACGAGGACGACGAGCTTTTTTATGTGTGGCGCAACAGCCTCGGCGCGCGTCATGTGGATATGTCGCTCACGTTTTTCAGGCGTGACGGCGACAGGTATGTAAAGAGCTCGGAGGAGCAGCGGCAGTACGTTCATACTGAAACCTCGCTGCTTGCCGCGCTTCAGAGAGCCGGATTTTTGGCCGAGGTTTACGGATTTCCGACGCACAGCCGGCCGGGCAAGCGCGCAGAGCGCACGGTATTCGTCGCGGAGAAAGTCTGATGGGCATTTTGGAGTTTAAAGCTGATAAAAATCAATACGTCGCCCTTGCGGAAAAAGCCGACGCCGAAGGCAACGAGATGGGAGCGCTTTCGGCTCTGAGACGCGCGGAAGAGCTTGCGCCGCTGGATTTCGGCGTCAGGAGCCGCATAGCGGCGGTGCTGGTTAAAATGGGACTGCCCGACGTGGCCGAGGACGCGCTGCTCGATTATATTGCGGTAAGGCCCGAGCCGCCGCGCGAAGCGTACCTTACGCTGCTGCACATCATGCTCGACAACGGCGATTACGGGCTGGCAGAGGGCGTTCTCATGGAAGCGGTCGCGGAGGACGAGGATCCGACCGACCTGCTTACCGATCTTTACAATATAGCGGAAAGGGAACGTTACTCGGACGAAGCGCCTTTGCGGCTGGTCGGCGACGAGGAGACGATAGAAGCCGCGGAAACTCTCGCCGCCGAGGGCAGAATGGACGAAGCGGAGGAGCTGGCGCGCAGTATGCGCCGTTCCGAGTCTGTGGCGGAAGCGCTGAGAGCGGTTATTTATCACATGATAACTTCGGGAGAAACGGCCGGCGCGGCGCGGCTGAGCGAGGAGCTGCTCGCCAGAAACGAGCGCGACGGTTTCGCTGCGGCGGCGCTTATCGCAGCAGGCGCGGACGCAGACGGCGACGGGCGGCTGATGCGCGTTGCCGCGGCAGCCGATCCGGTAAGCGCGCGCGAAGCCGACTGTCTGGACGACATAATGCGCATTACGGCCGACTGCAGGACGATACCGTATTTTGAAAGGCGGCTGCAGGACACTCCTTACGACGGCGATATAATGCTCACGCTTGCTGAGCTTTACGCCAACGACGGCAGACCGGGCAAGGCGCGCAGAATACTGGCCGATCTTCTGGCGGTATATCCGGGCGACAGTGCCGCTGTCTATCTTATGCGCGAGCTGTCTGCGGAGGACGGAGCGGCGCGCCGTTTTGCAATAACTCTGCAGCTTCAGCCTGAAGAGCGCGCAGCAAGGATCGCGCTGACGGAGAAGTGGCTGTCCGGCGCGCGCAATGCGAGGACGGCAGCCAAGGCGGCTTTTGCCGACGCGGAGCTGACCGAGGCGATAGAATGGCTGTTTCAGAGCGAGCTGTGGAAAACTCAGTCCGACGCCGCCGGAGTGCTCGCCGCAAACGCCAGAGGCAGGATAATACTCAGACGGCAGCTTATGCAGGATATTCCTCCGCTGTTAAAGCGCGATTATGTAGCGTATCTGCTCGAGTGGGCGCCCGAGAAGAGCGTGCCCGTCATATTCGGATATGTGTATAAGCGCGTGGAACTGCAGTTAAAGCCGGAGGGAGAATTCCGACAGGCTTACATCAAGGCGTTCGCCACGCTTGCCGTATACGACTGCGAGGACGAAGAGCGCAAGCTGCGCAAGGCTTACGAGGAGTTCGTCGCAGCTTACGGCGACGCTGTTGCGGCGCGCGCCGCGACCGAAAATATGTCCGACACGGACGGTATAGCCGCTTTACTGCTTTACCTCTCGAGGGTTGGCCCGTTCAAAACGCAGGATAACTGCGCTTCGGCGGTTATGATAAAGCGCAGGGCGGTCAAAGATTATTATACGTTTTATATTCTGGGACGGTATGAAAACGAGAGGAGTGCAAATGATTGATTTTGACAAGAGCTTCGAAGAGTATGCGGTGAAATGGTTTGACGCGCACAAGGACGATTTCGCCACGCCGGACGACATGGAGGCCGAGCTGCCCGAGCTTTACGAGCGTTGGGCGGACGAGCCGGAGGAGAGACTGGGCGGCCGCAGTCCGCGCGGATATTTCGAGGATATATCCGATCCCGACGAGCTGGTAGGTATGCTGAGGGATTCAAAAGAGCCGTGCTCGCTGCTGACCGACCGTCTGGCGCGGGCGGAAGGCGTGGATAAAGGGCTGCTCGGCATCATAAACAGCGACTGCGAATGTCAGATAAGGATGACCGCTATGAATCTTCTTAACGAGCGCGGCGTATACCCGTTCGACGTGTACGCCGGCTGGCTCAGAGACGGCAATGTCGATTCGGACGTGCGCGAGCTTGCCGTCGAAATCATGGCGGACAACGCCGCTCTTGCTGCCGATCTGCTTTTCCCGCTGCTGGACGGCGCAGACACCGAGCTTAAAACGCTTATCGCGGAGATTTTAGTCAACGCCCCCAAAGACGAAAGGACTTACCGTCTGCTTACCGACCTGTTTTTAAACGGCGGAAACATTCCGCTTTACGCAGGATACATCGGCAAGTACGGCGACGAGCGCGCTGCCGCCATGCTGTACCGCGCGCTGGACGACTGCAATTATCTGGAGTATCTCGAGATCAAGAACGCTATCGAACGTATGGGCGGAGTAGTGGACGACGACAGGGATTTTTCCGACGATATGTACTATAAAGCTATAAAAAATCTCAAATAACGGAGCGATTTACCGTATGGCAAAGACCGTAACGCTTGCGATGGTCAGATCCAATCCTAACTTTTCGAAGCTGATCGAAGCGGCAAACAACAATCTGGAGGTAATGGGGTATACCGAACACGGCCTGCGCCACGTCGGCTATGTTTCGCGCACGACCGCCAATATCCTAAAGGAGATCGGCTGCGACGAACGCACCGTCGAGCTGGGCGCGATCGCCGGCTGGATCCACGATATAGGCAACGTGGTCAACCGCGTCAATCACGGGCTTTCGGGCGCAGTGATAGCTTTTGAACTGCTCATGCGCATGGGTATGCCGGTCGACGAGATAGCGGAGATTACCGCGGCGATAGGCAATCACGAAGAGCAGACGGGGCTGCCGGTTAACGAAATTTCCGCAGCGCTCATATTGGCGGACAAATCGGACGCGCACCGTTCGCGCGTGCGTAAACGCCGCGCCGATCCGGGCGACATTCACGACAGAGTAAACCTGTCCATCAAGAAAAATTATCTCGCCGTCGACAACGAGAAGCACGCCGTCAGGCTGGTTATTTTCATGGACGACACGTCCGCCACAATGGAGTATCTCCAGATTTATTTCTCGCGCATGGTGCTGTGCGAGAAAGCGGCAGAATTTTTAGGCTACAAATTCGAGCTGGTGATAAATAACGCCATTATAAACAGACAGCAGCCGCGCGTTACGCGCAGGATCCCCAAAACGGAGAAGGAAGTCTCGGAAGAATAACCGCCCGTTTGCAACCGTTTCGCGCCATTAAAAGCGAACTCGCGTATGCAACGCGTTTTAACCGTAAAAGCGGTTTAGCGTTAAATTTGCTTCGCCAAAAACAGCCGGCGCTTTTTCCGGCGGTGGATTTAAGTGCCGCCGCGGCAGTTTGTAAGAGCGTTTTAACCGGATTGACCGTTCCGCTCATAACTGCGCCGCGCGCGGAATAATATAGTTGTGTGAAAAAGTGTTTTTCGCTCACAATGCTCATTATAGGCACGGTCATAGGCGCAGGGTTCGCTTCGGGACAGGAGATAGTCGCTTTTTTCGGCGAGTCTTACATTTCTCCGTTTATCGCGCCGGTATGCGGAGTCCTTATCGCGGCAGGAAGCTTTCTTTTTCTCAGGATAGGCGCGATATTCCGCGCGAAAAACGTTTCGCAGCTTAATATGCATATCTTCGGCCGTCTGCATCCGGCGGCCGATCTTTTTTTGCTTTTTAACAGTCTCATCGTGCTCGCAGGAATGCTTGCCGGGCTCGACTCGCTGGGGAATATGTTCGCGCCGTTACGGCCTTTATGGTCGGTCGCCGGCGGAGCGCTGTGCGCGCTCGTTGTATATAAGGGACTTAAAGGGCTGCTCAGATGCAATTCTCTGCTTATACCGGCCGTTATCGCCGTGATACTGGCGGTATGCTGCCTGTCGTTCGGTCCGCCTCTGGCGCAAACCGATTTAAGCTTCAGTCCCGCCGCCTGCGCCGTGTATTCGTCCATGAACCTTATTCTTGCGGCAACGGTGCTTGCCACAGCCGAAGTGGACGCGGCGCGCGCGGCTGTCAGCTCGGCGGCGGCAGGCGCCGTTATGGGTACACTGCTGTTTTTTATCATAATCGCGCTGAATGCCAACGGAGCGTCGGGAGTTATGCCGCTGCTTGGGTTTGCGCGCAGTTATCCGGTACTGTTTTACGTCATGGCGGCGGTAGTAGGCGCGGCGATATTCACTACTATGCTTACCGCCGCGAGCGGTCTGACCGACTGGCTCGCGGCGGTTACCGGCGACAGGCTTTTTTCGGTCGTCGCGGTTGTTCTGTCGGGACTTATTCTGTCCAATCTGGGATTCGAAACGGTCGTAAGGCTGCTTTATCCGGCCATAGGCGTCGCCGGCGCGGTATATGTCGCGGCTTCGGCCATCGCGGCGATACGGGCAGGCCGTGCAAAAGCTATTCGCCGCGGTGCTTGCGGCACCGCTTTTCGACGAAAGCGACGGCAAGATACATCAGCGCGGCAAGCACGCACAGAATAACCGTCGAGGTCATTACGAGATCAAGCTTAAACACCTGACCGCCGTAGATTATCAGATACCCCAGTCCGGCGCTGGAAACCAGATATTCGCCCATAATCGTGCCAACCCACGCCAGTCCCACGTTTATCTTTAGCACCGAAATAAAGTTGGGCAGCGAATAGGGCAGTATCAGACGGGTAAGTATCTGCAGCTTGGTAGCACCCATAGAGCGCAGCAGCAGTATCTTGTTTTCATCGCACGACAGAAACCCCGACAGTACACTCATGACCGTTACGATAATACAGATAAGCACCGTCATCATCACGATAGCCTGCATACCGGCGCCCACCCACACGATTATGATAGGGCCGAGCGCGATCTTCGGCAGACTGTTGAGCACGACGATATAAGGTTCGAGTACGCGCCTGAGCGTGTCCGAAAGCCACAGCGCTACGGCAATGGCGGAACCCAGCAGGGTGGAAATGATAAACCCTAAGATACACTCGAACAGCGTTATCCCGATATGCTTCATTATCTGCTGAGAGAACAGTTCTCCCAGCGTTTTCGCTATGCGGCTCGGCGAGCTGGTAATGAACGAATCTATTATTCCCGTGGCGGCGGCCAGCTCCCACAGTCCGATAAAGCCGGCGAGTACGGAAATCTGAATAAGCAGTATGCGTATCTTGCCGCGGCGGATTTTTTTAAGGTACTGATCGCGCAGAGTAATCGGCTTTTTCATACGCTCACCTCCTTCCATATTACGTCGAACCAGTGCGAAAAACGCGGATCTTCGCGGCGAGAAAGGGGAGTCGGCTTGTCGATATCGACCGAATAGACGTTTTTTACGCGCGCGGGCCTCGACGACAGAACGACTATTTTGTCGGCAAGACTGACCGCCTCGGATATGTCGTGAGTAACGAGCAGAGCGGACAGCCGTTCCTTGCGGATTATCGCGTGCACGTCGTCGCATACGGCGAGCCGCGTCTGGAAATCGAGCGCGGAAAAAGGCTCGTCTAGCAGCAGAATCTTCGGTCTGAACGCCAGAGTCCGTATAAGAGCGGCGCGCTGGCGCATTCCGCCCGACAGCTGAGCCGGATGATGCCGCATGAAATCTTTAAGGCCGTATTTTACGAGAAGGTTTTTGGCGTAGGCGTCGTTGTCAGGCGAGCGCTTTTTCTGAATGTCAAGCCCCAGCAGAACGTTTTTTTCTATCGTGCGCCACTCGAAAAGGCTGTCGCGCTGCAGCATATATCCCACGTCCGAGCGCGGGCCTTCCACCGGACTGCCGTCGAGTATCACTTCGCCGTCGGTAGGCTTCATGAGGCCGGCGGCTATGGACAGCACGGTGGTTTTGCCGCAGCCCGACGGGCCTACCAGCGCGACAAATTCGCCTTCCTTTACACAGAAGCTTATGTCTGATATGGCTTCGGTTTCGTCTTCCTGAGTCTGATACACCAGACGCAGGTTTTTTATGGAAAGTATGTCTTTCATGGCTGATGTTTCCTTGGTGAATAAGATCGTATTCCGCGCCCTCCGCGCGGACGCGGAATACTTTGCGTGACGGCTCTTACGCCTGTGATACTTTAAGCGCGATCGTGTTGTCCACCGCCATCGAGTAATCGGCGCGAGTGGGCAGCGTTCCGGCATTTTCCATTATGTCCTGCAGGCGGTTGAACGCCTCTTCGCTCATGACCGGAGTTGAGGACCACGCGTCTATTTCGATGTAGCTCCTTACCGACGCGGCGATGGACGATTCGGGAGTTCCGGTAAACGAGGGCGCGAGCGCTTTTGCGACGTCCTCGGGCGTGTTGTCGCACATATAACGGTAGCCTTTTACCACGGCGGCAAGAAATTTTTCGCACAGCTCATTGTTTTCGTCGAGATACGACTTGTTTGCGGAAAAAGCGGTGTAAGGCACTTCGCCGCTCGCTTCGCCTACGGAAGCGACAATGTAGCCTTTGCCTGCCGCCACGAACTCCGACGCAGTCGGTTCGAACATCGTGCAGTAGTCGTACTCATCGCTGCCTTCGAATGCGCCCACCATCAGATCGAACGCTACCGATGTGTCGAAATTGATGTTCTGTCCGTGAAAGAGCCCCGCGTTGTTTACTATATACTGCAGAGTCATTGCCGGTACGCCGCCCGGCCTTCCGGCCAGAACGTGCTTGTTCTCCAGGTCGGTCCATTCAAAGTCGGGTTCGTCCGTCTTGGATACGAGAAAAGAGCCGTCGCGCTTGGTAAGCTGCCCGAAGATGACGGGATAGTCGCGTTTCCCTTCGATGTGGCAATA
>CASFJH010000023.1 GCA_949294845.1 uncultured Bacillota bacterium
TGTCGGAGATAGCGTTCGGCTGTGGGTTCGGCAACTACGCTCATTATGCCGCGATTTTTAAAGAAAAATACGGTTTCAGTCCGTCCGATTACCGCAGGGTCAGATCGGGCGGGAAAAATATTAAAAAGGAGCAGTTATGAAAATTACGTTTATGGGTGCCGGAAGCACCATCTTCGCGCGCAACGTGCTGGGCGACTGCATTGTTTCGCCCGAGCTTGACGAGTTCGAGATCGCGCTCTACGACATTGACGGCGACCGTCTGGAAGAATCGTTTCAGATAATCTCGGCCATCAAGCACCACTACCGCAAAAAAGTGAAGATTGGCAAGTATCTCGGGGTGGGACAGCGCCGCAAAGCGCTCAAAGGCGCCGATTACGTTATCAACGCCATTCAGGTGGGCGGCTACGAGCCTTGTACCGTCATCGATTTCGAGATACCCAAAAAGTACGGTCTGCGCCAGACTATAGCCGATACGCTGGGCATAGGCGGCATTTTCCGCGCGCTGAGAACCATTCCGGTAATGGAGGATTTCGCGCGGGATATGGAAGCCGTCTGTCCCAACGCGCTGTTTCTCAACTATACCAACCCCATGGCGATACTTTCGGGCTACATACAGAGGTACACTTCGATACAGACCGTCGGCCTGTGCCACAGCGTTCAGGTATGCGTGCCGCATTTGCTGGAAGAGCTCGATATGGACGAATACAAGGACAACAACAAGTGGGAGATAGCCGGCATAAACCATATGGCGTGGCTGCTTAAGGTTACCGACCTTAAGGGCAACGACCTCTATCCCGAAATAAAGCGCCGCGCAGCCGAAGGGACTGCCGCGCATCCTAAGACCGAGCACGACCTCGTGCGCCTTAAGATGATGCAGACTTTCGGTTACTACAATACCGAATCGAGCGAGCATACTTCCGAGTATCACGCATGGTTTATAAAGGACAAGTATCCAGAGCTTATCGAAAAATACAACATACCTTTAGACGAATATCCCCGTCGCTGTATTAATCAGATAGCCGACTGGAAAAAGCTTAAAGAGGAGCTTCTTTCCAACCATGATCTCGAGCATACGCTCACCCGAGAATTCGGCTCGAGGATAATAGTGGCGCACGAGACCGACGCGCCTTACCGCATACACGGCAACGTTTTGAATACAGGACTGATAACCAATCTGCCCAAAGAGGCGTGTGTGGAGGTTCCCGTAATGGTGGACAGGAACGGCTTCAACGCCTGCTATGTAGGCGACCTGCCCATACAGCTGGCGGCGCTCAACCGCTCCAACATCAACGTCCAGCTTCAGACCATACAGGCCGCGCGCTCGCATAAAAAAGAGGATATCTATATGGCCGCGCTTATGGATCCGCATACCGCGTCCGAGCTGGATATAGATACTACGATAAGGATGTGTGACGACCTTATAGAGGCTCACGGCGACTGGCTGCCGGAGTTCCATTAATCCCGGCTGCCGGAGTTCAATTGATAAAATAAAAAAGCTTCCTTTGCTGTTTTGCGGAGGAAGTTTTTTTGTGGAGTTTCAAACTAATTTAATTTCTCCGTAAAAAATGTTAAATTTATGTAAAATTATTTAAAAGCATAAAAACAGTTGACTGTTTACTGTATTAATGTATATAATAACTCGAAATTAAATTTTAGGAGGTATTTATGAAGAAAAGAACGCTTTCTTTAACGATTGCGGCATTGACGCTGTGCTTAACCGCCGGATTTGCGACCGCTTGCGACGAGGATCCGCACGAGCATATCTGGGACGGAGGAACAGTAACCAAGGAGGCTACCTGCACCGAGAAAGGCGAAAAGACCTACAACTGCGAGGACTGCGGCGAAATCCGCACCGAGAAAATCGACGCGCTCGGACACGATTGGGGCGCCGGCGTGGAGGTTTCGGCACCCACTTACACGCACGACGGAGAGGCGCTTGCGACGTGTTCGCGCTGCGGCGAAACGCAGACCGTCGTTATTGAAAAGTTATCCTATACGGCCGACGCCGTCGTAAAGAGCGGCGAAAGTATTCAGGCGGCAGTGGATTCGGCTCAGACCGGAGACATAATCGAAGTCGAAGCAGGCACTTACGCCGAACAGCTTATGCTTGACAAGAGCGTAACGATTATAGGCAAAGGAGAAGTCGTTATTGCAGGACCGGCCGATTACGCCGATCTGGTTGCAGTGGAAAAGCTTGCCACTGACAGCAAAGGATACATAGCGCTGGTGGCGGTTACCGACGGCGCGTCCGTTATCGTCGAGAACGTTAAGATAAGCGCCGACCCCGCAAAAGCGAGCGCAGTATCGCAGATAACGCACTATAATTACTTCGTCGGCGTTGCCGCGATAGACGCTTCGGTTACGCTCAACTCTGTTACCGTAAAGGGCATAACGTTCGAGGATCATCTCATGGGTATGCAGAACGGCATAGCGCTTTATGCGGCGGCAGAGGGAGAGAACCGTACCGTTACGGTGCGTTACAGCACGTTTGAAAGCTTCAATAAAGCGGCGGCGGTTATCCGCGCCGGAATTTCCATGTTCGTGTTCGAGGACAATACCGTCACCGGTATGGGCGAGCAGGGGCTGATTGCGCAAAACGGTATTCAGATTCACTGCGCGGCAAGCATCGCGCGTAACGTCATACAGCAGCTCGTTTACGCGCCCGCAACCGCAAACGGATATGAACACGGCAGTTACGCCATGCTCGTTTATACGGCCGACGAGGGCGCCGTAACCGTATCCGACAACGCGGTCAAAGCGTGCGATAACGGCGTGTACGTCAATGTGCCGGGCAGCACGGAGCTTACAGGCAATACTTATACAGATATGTACGAAGGCGGAGTAAACGAGGAAGTCGCCGAGGCTTAAGCCGTTTCGCGACGAAAAAAAGGAGGACGGAGCGTTCCGCCCTCTTTTTTTATGGCAAGGACAGCCGGACGGCATAACGGAACGGCATAACCGGTCGGAAAATCGGCCGGTCGGAAAATCGGCCGGGGAACGGGAGTTTATTCCGCCGGCAAGCGCGGGCGTATGACAGTCCGAGCTGTAAAAAAACGAATTTGTGTAAGCTGTCGGATTTTTGCCTGACGTGAAGAAAGAATGTTTTCCTTTAAGTCACGACGAGAAAAAGACAGGCATATATTAGCGTATGAGCGATGTGGAGTTATTGGCACGGCTTATCCAGTGCGAAGCCGGAGGAGAGGGAGAAACGGGTATGCGCGCGGTCGCTACGGTTGTCGTCAACCGTCTGCGTACGGTATACGGCGAGTACGGGCGGTACGGGAGCCTGCGCGACGTAATCACCGCACCTTATCAGTTCGAGTGCTATCTCAACGCTTTAAGCGGCGATCCGCAGAACATTTACAACATGAATCCGCAGGAAATACACTACATGATAGCGCGCGAGGCGCTGGAGGGGCAGAAGCTGGCGCTCGTGTCCGAAGCGCTTTGGTTTTTCAATCCGTTTTCCCCCGATTGTCCGCCCAATTTTCCCTCGGCGGTGGGCGCATGGCCGGTCAGGATAGGCAAGCACTGCTTTTATGTTCCGACCGAGGCTTATTATTATACCTGATCGGCGGGATATTGCCGTTAAACGGCTTTCGTAAGCTTAGATGGCACCACGAAAAAAAAGACATGACACGGTAACTTATGCGCTTTCGCGGCGCGGAGGAGATTATCATCGTGGCTGCCGCCGGCGCGTTCGGCACGGTTCTGGCGGCGCTGAGGGGAGGTCAGCGTTTGAAAGGAAGGAAATCCTCTCCCTCGTTTTTATCGTACACGAAATCCGATTCTATCAGATCGGCGCGCATTACTGCCGATTTGCCGTACTTTGCCTTTATGGAATCTAACGCCTTTTCGAGGCGTTCGTTCCTGTAGGGGTCGCGGTCGAACATATCGGCCTGCACGCAGCCGTCTGAGGAAACCAGATCGGATACGGTAACGGTGACCGTGCGAAGGGGTTCGCCCGACCAGTTGGCTTTTACGAGCGAGAGGGCGGCCTCGGCGATTTCGGCGGCGGCAAAGGTAGGACGAGTGAGCGCTGTCTGCCGCGAAATCGATTTAAGCACGGAGTTGCGCAGATGCACCGTCACGGTTTTCCCTCTGACGCCGTACTTACGCATACGCGCTCCGACCATATCCGACAGATAATATATGATCGTCTGCGCGTTGGCCATAGTAACGACGTCTTTTACTGTAGTCATTCCGTGTCCGACGCTTTCTCGCGGCCGCCTCGAGCCGTGCTCGCGGACCGGCTCGGAGTCCAGACCGAGAGCGTTGTCGCGCATACGCGGGCCGAGCACGCCGAACGTTTTTTTAAGAACGTCCGCATCGGCGCGTGCGAGGTCGCCTATGGTTACGATATTCATTTTGACGAGTTTTTCGTAAGTTTTTCTGCCTACCGACAGCATCTGATCGGCGGGAAGTCCCCAAAGCATATTCCTGAAGTTTTCGCGCGTGATGACGGTCGTAGCGTCCGGTTTTTTAAGGTCGGAGCCGAGCTTTGCAAAAACCTTGTTGAAGCTGACGCCCACGCTGATGGATAATCCGGTTTCTTTTTTTACCGTGCTGCGGATAGTGTCGGCGATTTGTCTGCCGTTGCCGAAAAGTTTTTCGCAGCCGGTGCAGTCCAGCCAGCACTCGTCCGCGCCGAACGGCTCTACCTGCGGAGTGAATCTGTAATAGATTTCGGACACCTGATCGGAAATACGCATATAATCGTCGAAATGCGGCTTGACAATCACCAGTCCGGGCGCCTTGAGACGGGCCTCCCATATAACGTCGCCCGTTTTCACGCCGAATTTTTTTGCCGCATCGTTCTTTGCGAGTATCACTCCGTGGCGTTTTTCGGGATCGCCGGCCACGGCAAGCGGCGCCTCTGCCAGCGCCGGGTTTTTCAGGCACTCGACGGAAGCATAGAAATTGTTCAGATCGCAATGCAGTATCAGTCTGTCCACCGATTAATTATACTCCCTCCGCCGCAAAAAGTCAATAACCGCCGCGGCATAAATCTGTCCAGAAAGAGACATACTTATCTCGGAGGGAATTTATGAAAGTCGACATAGATAAAGAAGGATGTATCGCCTGCGGAATGTGCGTAAATATTTGCCCAGAAGTGTTCCGTTTCGGCGGCGACGGCAAAGCCGAGCCTTACGCCGACGCGCAGGGACGCGAGGCCGAGGTGGCGGAGGCGGCCGACAGCTGTCCCGTTTCGGTTATATCCTACGAGTAAACGGAAACGCCTCCGCCATGACGGAGGCGCAGCAATTACATAAAAATCGGACGGTTCATTTTACGGGCAGATGCGAGCGGCAGTACGGACATATCGCGTCCGAACCCTTGTACGAGAAGTGCGCGCCGCAGTAAGGGCAGTCGGCAGGGTGAAGGGCGTCGGACAGCGCTTTGCCCTCGTTGAGAACGAGTGCGTCCCCCGAGCGTTTATAGCCGACCAGGTACCGCTTGTTGAAGCACACGTCCAGCATGGCGCGTATCATTTTGGGCGGCTTTGACAGCTGCTGCGACAGTTCGTCCACGGTGTAGATATGCTCCGCCTCGACGGCCGTAACCAACCGTCTGAGAGAAACCTTGCTGCCGAACCCTACCCACAGCAACGGAGTGGCGTAAAAGCCGCCGCCCGTAAAAATTATACCGGCGGTCATTACGAGCCATATCCGGTTTGACGCGCCCAGAACAATCATCGGAATGCCTGCGACGAACAGAACCGAGCATACAAGCGCCGCGATAAACATCGACCGCGCGGCTTTCTCAATCTTTTCCATATATACAGTATATAATAGCGGCGCGGTTATGTCAATAAAAAGTATTGACGTATTTGCCGTTACATGGTATAATTTGTTTTAACGGGGAGGTTAAGGCATATGGCTATTGCTTTTCTTAAAGTAATCGAGTGGCAGGACAACTCGCACGACGAAATAGTGCATAAGGTCAACCTTGCGGGCAACGTTATAAACCGCGGCTCCAAGCTGACGGTGCGCGAGGGACAGGCGGCGGTGTTCTGCGACAAGGGGCGCATGGCCGACGTGTTCGGTCCGGGTATGTATAAGCTCGATACGGACAGCCTGCCCGTCATAACCAAACTGCTTTCGTGGGCTTACGGCTTCGAAACGCCGTTCAAATCGGACGTGTACTTCGTCAGCACAAGGCAGTTTACCGACAACAAGTGGGGGACGGCCAATCCGGTTATCGTGCGCGATCCCGAGTTCGGCGCGGTAAGAGTGCGCGGATACGGCACTTTTTCTTTCAGAGTGAGCGATCCTTACGTTTTTCTTTCTCAGCTGTCGGGCTCGCACAGCAGCTTTACCAAAACGGATATAGAAAATTACATACTCGGGCTGCTGGTCATGAACGTTTCGGACGCGCTGGGCGAATCGGGACTGTCGGTGCTCGATCTGTCGGGCAATCTGATCGAGCTGAGCGGCGCGGTCAAAGCGTCGGTGGGCAAGCGGTTCGGCGAGCTGGGACTGGAGCTTACCGGATTCAATATCGAGAATCTGTCGATGCCCGCCGAAGTGGAAAAAGCGCTTGACGAGAATGCCAGACTGGGCATACTACGCGGCAACGCCGACGTATATATGAAGATAGCTCAGGCCGACGCAATGAGAAAAGCGGCGGAAAACACTGGCGCCGCAGGCTCCGCGATGGGCGCCGGATTCGGCTTCGGCATGGGAATGCAGATGACGCAGGCAATGCGCGACGCGTCGGGCGCTCCAGCGAAAGAGAAGGCCGGCGGCAATGCCGGCGCAGTCTCCGCGCGATGTCAGTCATGCGGCGCCGAGCTGGGCGGCAAAGCCAAATTCTGCCCCGAGTGCGGCGCGGCGGTCAAGCGCGTCTGTGCGAATTGCGGCGCGGAGCTGGACGGCAAAGCCAAATTCTGCCCCGAGTGCGGCAAGAAAATCTGAGGAGGATCAATTATGCTGATCGCGTCATTATCGGGAGAGGTGATTGCCGTAATAGTGCTGGCCGCCGCGGTGGTTTTCTTCGGCGTGCTTACTGCGGCGCTGTATTTCAGAATGAAGCGTGCGGTCGACGCCGCCAAAAAGGAAAAGGGTGAGGAGACTGCCGACGGCGTTAAGATTTCGGGCGGAGTAAGGTATTCGGAGTCGGACGTTATCGGCGACGACGAAGGTATGCGCATAACTTTCAGGAAGGGCGACGTCGTGCTGTCTCGCGGAGTCGAATACGCGGTAGGCAAGGGCGGACTCATGCCCGGCACATACACCGCGCTGTCCGCTGCAGAAAACCGCCCGGTATTTAAGCTGAGAGTCGCGGGATTTGTGCGCGAGTACAAGCACGGCGATAAGGTCGTGCTCGCCGAGGGCGATTCCGTCAGCGCCGTTTCCGATTCGGTCATACTGCGCTGAAGTAACCTACTACAGACTTTCCGACGCGGCTTGCCGCGTCTTTTTGTTTTTAACCGCCGTTAGCCTTAAAGCTCTGACAACTGCTTGGACGTATTGTGGCGTAAACGCTCCCGACGCAGCCGGCGAAACGTCTTTATCGAAAGAAAACGCTTATGTAATATTCAATAAGTTGCATATCATAGCTATGATGTGGTATAATTGCATTATGGATAAGTTTGAACTTGTCTGCCCTTACAAACCGACCGGCGACCAGCCGCAGGCGATACAGCGACTGATAGACGGTTTCAACGACGGCGCGAGAAGTCAGGTGCTTCTCGGCGTTACCGGCAGCGGCAAAACGTTCACTATGGCCAACGTGATCGCCGGCATAAACAGACCGGCGCTCGTTCTGGCGCACAACAAGACTCTCGCGGCGCAGCTTTGTAACGAGTTCCGCGAGTTTTTTCCGCATAACCGCGTGGAATTTTTCGTCTCGTATTACGATTATTACCAGCCGGAGGCGTACATCGTTTCGTCCGATACCTACATCGAAAAGGACATGGCGATAAACGACGAGATTGACAAACTGCGCCATTCCGCGACCTGTTCTCTTCACGAAAGGCGCGACACAATAGTCGTTGCCAGCGTATCGTGCATCTACGGACTGGGCGCGCCGGAGGAATATTACCGCCTTTCCGTATCGCTTCGCCCAGGCGACGCGATGGACAGAGACGAGCTGATACGGCGGCTTATCGCTATCAATTATAAGCGTAACGACGTCGAGTTCGAGCGTACCAATTTCCGCGTGCAGGGGGATACCGTCGATATCTTTCCGGCTAACAGCTCGGAAATAGCCGTTAAGGTGGAATTTTTCGGCGACGAGATAGATGCAATATCCGAATTTGAAGCGGTATCTGGCAGGATAGTTTCGAGGCTTAACCATGTGGCGATTTTTCCTGCCAGCCATTACGCGGTGGAGACGGCTACCATGAACAATGCCATAGCGCAGATAGAGCGCGACCTCGACGAGCAGGTCAGATTTTTTAACGACAAGGGGCTGCTGATAGAGGCTCAGCGGATAGCCCAGCGCGTCAATTATGACGTGGAAATGATGCGCGAGGTGGGCTATTGCAACGGCATAGAAAATTACTCGAGATATTTCGACGGCCGCGCGCCCGGACAGCCGCCTTACACGCTGCTCGATTATTTTCCGCGCGATTTCGTACTGTTCGTCGACGAAAGTCATATGACTCTTCCGCAGGTGCGCGGTATGTATCACGGCGACGTAGCGCGTAAAAAGAATCTGGTCGACTACGGCTTCAGACTGCCGGCGGCATACGACAACCGCCCGCTCAATTTCGACGAATTCAACGCGCGGATAGGACAAGCCGTTTATGTGTCCGCCACTCCGGCGGAATATGAGCTCGGACTGGCCGGGCCGTTCGTGGCAGAACAGATAATACGCCCTACAGGATTGGTCGATCCGCCTATAGAGGTGAGACCGGTTCAGGGGCAGATAGACGATCTTCTCGACGAGATAAGAAAGACCGTCGATGCGGACGGCAGAGTGCTGGTGACAACGCTCACCAAGAAGATGAGCGAGAGCCTGACGGCGTTTCTGGGCGATAACGGGGTGCGCGTCAGATATCTCCATTCTGATATCGGCACCATGGAGCGGATAGAGATAGTAAACAGTCTGCGCGCCGCCGAGTTCGACGTCGTGGTGGGCATCAATCTATTGCGCGAGGGACTGGATATACCCGAAGTAAAGCTGGTTGCCATACTGGACGCGGACAAAGAGGGATTTTTAAGAAGCGATACGGCCATTATACAGACGGTGGGCAGAGCCGCGCGCAACAGCGAGAGCCGCGTCATACTTTATGCCGACACTGTTACAGGCTCTATGCGCCGCGCTATCGACGAGACCGAAAGACGGCGATCGATACAGTTAAAATATAACGCCGAGCACGGCATCGTTCCCAAAACCATCGTCAAGCCGATAACCAACACTATTGAAATCACGTCCAAGGCGGAAAAGAAACTGCGCGACGACGAAATACCGCAGCAGATAGAAAAACTCAAAGCACTTATGCACGTCGCCAGCGCTTCGCTTGATTTCGAGACGGCGATAAAGCTCAGGGATGAGATATCCGAGCTTAAAAAGATGCAGAGCAGAATAACCAGAACTAAGAGAGGCGCAGAGTCATGAGCGGCAGCATAATCATAAAAGGCGCGAAGGAAAACAATCTTAAAAACGTTGACCTGACCATACCGCGCGATAAACTGATAGTATTCACCGGATTGTCCGGTTCGGGCAAGACCAGCCTGGCTTTCGATACGATCTTCGCCGAGGGACAGCGCAGGTACGTCGAATCGCTGTCCAGCTATGCCCGTATGTTTCTCGGGCAGATGAGCAAGCCAGACGTGGAGAGCATCGAAGGTCTGTCTCCGGCCATTTCCATCGATCAGAAAACCACTTCGCGCAATCCGCGCTCTACGGTGGGAACGGTCACAGAAATTTACGACTACCTCAGACTGCTTTACGCGCGCGCCGGTACGGTTCACTGTCCGCAATGCGGCAAGGAGATATCGCAGCAGACGGTAGACGATATAGTCGACAGGATAAAAGCCTATCCGGCCGGAGCCAGACTGCTTATAATCGCGCCTGTCGTCCGCGGCCGTAAGGGAGAATACGGCAAACTGCTCGACGGGTTCAAAAAGAGCGGATATATGCGCGTAAAGGTGGACGGAAATATCTATACCCTCGACGAAAACATACCGCTCGACAAGCAGGTAAAGCACGATATAAGCGTAGTCGTCGACCGGCTGGTGGTCAAAGAGGGCATAGACAAGCGCCTTACCGGCAGCGTGGAAACCGCGCTCAAGCTTGCCGACGGACTCGTCATTGCCGACTGCGACGGCGCCGAGCAGCTTTTCAATACCAAATACGCCTGCCCCGACTGCAATATATCGTTCATGGAGGTCGAGCCGCGGCTGTTTTCGTTCAACAGCCCGTTCGGCGCCTGTCCTGAGTGCAGCGGACTGGGATATAAGCAGGAGATAGACCCCGAGCTCATATACGGCGACGGCAGCAAGAGTCTGCGCGAAGGCGCGCTGACTATTACGGGCTGGAATTTCGACAACGCGCAGCATACGCTCATGTATTTTCAGGCGCTTTCAAAGCGCTACGGCTTTTCGCTCGATACTCCGTTCAGAGATCTTCCCGACGACATCAAACATATTCTGCTTTACGGAAACAACGGCGAAAAACTGGAAATGACCTACAATTCCTATAATTTCTCCGGCTCGTTTTCGTCCAGCTTCGAGGGCGTGATAACCAATCTCGAGCGCAGGTACCGCGAGACGTCGAGCGACTGGGTAAAGAGCGATATCGAACGTTTCATGCGCAAACGCTCCTGTCCCGTCTGTAACGGTCTGAGGCTTAAAAAGGAAGCGCTTTCGGTGCGCGTGGGCGGACTGAACATTGCCGAAATGACGGCCATGTCGGTAGTCAAGCTGGCAGAATTCCTTTCGCGGCTGTCGCTCGGCAAAACGAAAGCCATGATAAGCGCGCCCATTCTGCGCGAAATAAGCGCGCGTCTTAAGTTCATGCTTGACGTAGGGCTCGAATATCTAACGCTGTCCAGAAGCGCCGAGTCGCTGTCCGGCGGCGAGGCGCAGCGCATAAGACTTGCGACACAGATCGGTTCGGGACTGCAGGGAGTGTTATATATACTCGACGAGCCGAGCATAGGACTGCATCAGCGCGACAACAACAGACTTATAGCTACGCTCGAGCATCTGCGCGATCTCGGCAATACCCTTATCGTAGTCGAGCATGACGAGGACACAATGCGCGCCGCCGACTATATTGTAGACGTCGGACCGGGCGCGGGCGTGCACGGAGGGGAGATAGTCGCCGCCGGCAGTATAAGCGACATCGTGGCGGAACCCCGTTCCGTGACGGGCAAATACCTTTCCGGCGAGCTGAAAGTGGAGATCCCTTCGTCAAGACGTCCGGCAGACAAAGGATTCATAACGATAAGAAAAGCTGCGCAGAACAATCTGAAAGGGGTAGACGTCAGCATACCGGCCGGAGTCATTACCGCGGTTACGGGCGTTTCCGGCAGCGGTAAATCCAGTCTCGTCAATCAGATACTCTTTCCGGCGGCATTCAATACGCTGAACGGCGGCAGACTTAAAACGGGCGCCTGCGACGGGGTGGAAGGTCTGGATATGATAGATAAAGTAATCTGCATAGACCAGTCGCCGATAGGCCGGACTCCACGCAGTAATCCGGCGACTTATACGGGCGTTTTCGGCCAGATAAGGGAGCTGTTTGCGCGTACCGCCGACGCTCAGGAGCGCGGATACAAAGCCGGCAGATTCTCTTTCAACGTCAAAGGCGGCAGATGCGAGAACTGTCAGGGCGACGGCATAATCAAGATCGAAATGAATTTTCTGCCCGACGTGTACGTTCCCTGCGAGGTGTGCGGCGGCAAACGGTATAACAGAGAAACGCTGCAGGTCAGATACCAGTGAAAGAATATCTTCGAAGTCCTCGATATGACGGTCGAGGAAGCTTACGGATTCTTTGAGAACATTCCGTCAATATCAAATAAGATACGCACGCTTTACGAGGTGGGACTGGGATATATCAAACTGGGCCAGCCAGCGACTACGCTGTCGGGCGGCGAGGCGCAGAGAGTAAAGCTGGCGACCGAGCTTAGTAAGCGCGCCACCAGCAAAACGCTGTATATTCTCGACGAGCCTACCACCGGCCTCCATGTGGCGGACGTGGATAAGCTGATAAAAATTCTGCAGAGACTGGCCGGCAGCGGCAACACGATAGTGGTTATCGAGCATAACCTGGACGTAATAAAGACCGCGGACTATATTATCGATCTGGGTCCCGAGGGCGGCGACCGCGGCGGCACGATAGTGGCGGCAGGCACTCCCGAACAGGTCGCGCAGGTGCCGGGAAGCTATACCGGTCAGTTCCTGCGCCCTCTGCTCAGACTGAATAACTGATTTCTGTATTGCCCCTCGCTGTCGCGCTTAACCGCGCCGCCGCACACACTGCCGGCCCCGCGCAGGCGCGCACACTTTCATATATTCCGGATATATCGCGTTCGAGCTGTACGCTCGACTACGGCCGCTTTTTCCGCGCGGCCGTTTTGTTTTATGCGGCGTTATACAGCCCGGCGGTTGCAGCATACGGGTTATGCGCTCGGCTCGGATATTAATATAGGGGTTAATGCGGCGGCGGAAACGCAGGGAAAACGCGGATATTGCGGCTGAGGTGATCGCCATTTGCCGTGGAATATGGCTATAGAGCGGATTTTGCTTTTGAAAATACGGATTCAGAATAATTGTAAAAAATAAATTAAATTTATGCTGAAAAACGCTTGACTTTTACCTTTGATTTATGGTATTCTTTATAGGCTGTCCCTCTTAAGGAGGGGGAGCGCGCACATTGGCAACGGAATATACGAAGGTTAATTGTAGAAGTTCGTGTTTTAGAGAGAAAAGAAAGCAAGGAACAAAAAAAGAATTAACACCATTTAAAACAACAGTCAACGAAGTTTTGAGTGTAAGAAAGGATCAGACGCACCCGAAAGGGTGCGGAAGTTAAATAACTTGAGAGTTTGATTCTGGCTCAGGACGAACGCTGGCGGCGTGCTTA
>CASFJH010000024.1 GCA_949294845.1 uncultured Bacillota bacterium
GAAGCCGCGACGCTGTCAACGGTAAGCACGGTAAAATCCATATTGCCCGAAGCGTCCGACATCTTTTCGGCGAACAGTCTGCCAAGCTCCCCTTCGGATATAACGGGTCTGCCGTAGCCGGCGCTTTCTTCCGCCGCGTCAAAGGCTGCTATGTCGAAACGGTCGGAGCTGAACTTATCCACGTTTATAACGTCAAGCAGCGAATCGAAGGTCTCAATTTTGTTTTTGGGATTGGCAGAAACCGATTTAAGATAGTATTTCTGTTCCAATTCCGCCTGCAGCGCCGAGTAGTCCGATGCCACAGCCGAACCCGATTTTAGGACGTCTATCAGCGCCGCGCTGCCTTCGTTTCTTTCGCCGTATGCGAAAAGGATATTCATGACGCCCTTTATATCTTCGGCGGAAACAGATTCCTTCGCCCCGGTATCGGGATCGACGCGGGTAAACACGTTGTTTTCCAGAATGTCGTAGATTGACGATATTATAAGATCGGAGTTGCCGCTGTCGGACGAAACGTCGTTATATCTGTCCGAGCCGGCGTTTGACGGGTCGAGCTTTTCCGCGGTAAGCAGACTGGGACGTATCTCTAGCGCCAGCGACTCGCACATATTGTCAAAAATCTGATGCACGGGATCGGCGATCATGGAAGTGAGACTGGCCGTATCGAAGCCGGAAACGCCGAACTTTTCCATTACCGAAAGCATCTTTTCCGTTTGCTCCGCCGTCATCGAATTATAGCGCAGAGTCGACGGCTCGCGCGTTTCTTCCGTTCTGCCAACCGTGATGTCCACGGAGACCGTCACGACGATCTTATCGGGCAGGAATATCCCGAGGAACGAACCTATGCCGCCCAAGCCGTCGAAGTAGCTTTGCATATCTATCTCGGCGCTTATGTCCGCCCAGTCGGTCGATTTTTCGCCGTCGGTACGGTTGATTATCGCAAGCTGTATGACTCTCGCGTCCAGCCCCGTCGACTGAACGGCGTCCGCTCCGAGAGAAGCAAGGTTCTCCGTCACTATCGCGCCGAACATTTTATCAGTCACCGTAATCTTAAGTTGATCGGCGGACAGCGAGGCTATCTCGTGGTAACGGTCCATATTGATAAGGTCGTTAAGCGCTGCCGAGCCGCCGTCCATACCGAACGCCTTTATCAGTTCGGAGAACGAACGCCCCTCCATGACAATTTTTCTGCCGTTGCCGTCCAGAACGAACGCGCCGGTATCGTCGCGCTCGAATACGTCCACCAGGTATTTGGAATCGAGCTGCTCCATAAACAGCTCGGCATAATCCACTTTAACCGCGCCCTGCGGAAGATTTTCGTCGTCGAGACGGTATCTCACTCCGTCCTTCTCGTACCATATATCGTAACGGTGCTCGTCGGCGACCGCGCCGTAAGGATCGGACGTTACCAGCGAGCTGACCGTACCGAGAAGCTCGGGGCCGGTAAGCTTATCCGTTTCGTCGCTGTCGGATATAAGCGAAGCCAGCACTCCGTATGTGTCGACCACCATTTTGTGCTCGGACATCTTGGAATAATCTGCAGCGCCGTCGAGTTTTTCCACTATCGGATTAATCTTTTCGTTTGCCGTATCGTCAAGATACTGCTTCAGATCGAATTCGGAACCGGCAAGTCCGGAAATGCCGCGCACAAGCTTATACGTCGACTGAAGCTCTTCGTCCGTATCTATGCGGTTGAGCCTGACGTTTATCCCTATATTGTCCGAAAGCCCTATGCCGACGGTAACGTAAAGATTGTTGGGCAGAACGGCTTTGATGCCCGCCGACGCCAACATACTGAAGAATTTGTTGCTCACGCGGGACGACACAACCGATTCGACCGCGTTGTCCAGCTTGAGCTGCAGCGTAATATATGCCACGGCGACGTCCTTTTTGTCGGACGAGTATTCGCCCGTTTCGGTTATATAGGTACGGTTCTCCACGCCGAAGTTTATCTCGCGCAGCGCGGCTATCCGATCTACAGAGTCTATCCCGAATTCGCTGAGCTGAGCGGACAGCTCGGCGTTTGAATTCATATACTCGGTTATCACCGCGTTTAGGAACGCCGCAAGCTCCCTGTCCTGTATATTCAGACAGAATTCGTCGTATTTATCGTCCGAATAATTCTTGAGGCGGTCGTAATCGACGCTGTCCTCATCGACCAGTCCTGTTATAAAATCCAGTAATTTTTCGTTTACTCCTTTCGACGCGCCGCTGCCGTCAGTGCCGTCTGCAGTATCGCTTTCTCCGCTCTCCGAATACAGCCCGACTGCAGCTGTAAGCGGATCCGCGGACGACTGTCCGCCGTTTCCGGTAAGCGCAAGGGCTTCCTGTACAGCGCCGGCTATGTCGAGCTGCGCCGAATCCTTCAGAAACAGCTGCTTCTTTATCTCCGAATTAAACCCTTCCTCGTCTTCTTCCGTATACCCGTTGGTGACTATATCCTTATCTTTAGCCCAGTACAGCGACGACACAACGCCGAAAGTTTCTTTAAGGCTCATGTCGAACTTTTCTTTTGTGAATTTATCGAGGAACACGCAGCCGACTATGGTGCCGCCCACGATCAATACCAGCGAAATTATGAAAACGGTAAGAAAACAACTGCAGCAGCAGCCCCTCTTTTTCTTTATCGTTCCGTCCGCGTTGACTACCACACGTTTACTCATACAATATCCTCTAATGTCCGATTAAGGCCGGATTTTCCTCCTTCAGATTTCCGACCCAGTTTATTATACAGTATCGGATATGCTCAGTCAATACTATATCCGATTTATAACGCAATTTTAATGCAATTTTAATACTTACGGCAAGCCATTTTTTTAAGCATCGGATGCCTCGGCGCAAATCTTACCGATTCAACAGCCACGCCCTGCCGAAATTGCTTCTGCGGCTAGATTACGCTTTTTCAGCTGCGCCGCTTACGGTGCCGGAGTCGGCGTTGTTGCTCTCTTCGCTTACGGTGCCGGAGTCGGCGTTATTACTTTCACCGCTTATGATAGCAGCGTCGGCGGAATTTCCGACTGCCGGCGCATTCCGACGGGGGTTTTCCTCTTCCTTTCTGCCCATGGCGTCGAACAGCGCGGCAGTCCCTTCGGGCGGACGGGTAAATGCCGATACGGCCGGCACGGCTATCGCGCCGGCGATCATTGCGAACACGCCTATTGCCGGAGCGGTAAGAAAGCTCGCCGCCGCCGACGGCAGAACGCGCGAGAGCAGGTACAGTACGGCGGTGACGGCCAGTCCGGCGGCTATTCCGGCATACGCGCCGGCTTTAGTCGTTCTGCGCCAGTAAAGGCCGTAGATATACGGCGCGAGGAAGCAGCCGGCAAGCGTTCCCCAGCTGAGGCTCATCAGTTCCACAATACCGGCCGGCTGAAGTATTGCGATAAGCACGCTTACCGCGATAAAGAACAGACACAGAAACCGCATAAGCATATTGACTTTTGCGTCGCTCGCGTCCTTTCCGATATACCCCTTGTAAAGGTCAACCGCAACAGCGCTTGACGAAGCGAGCGTGAGACTGGACAAAGTTGACATACTGGCGGACAGAACGAGCACCGCGATCAGACCGAGCAGCCCTGCGGGCATAGCCTCGACCAATATATGCGGAATAATGCGGTCGGCTTCTCCCGCCGACACATACGACTGCGCGTCGATTATATATCGGGCGAGACAGCCTACAAGGTATGCTCCCACGCCTATAACGAGCGCGAAACCGCTTGATACCCATGCAGCCTGTCTTACGGCGTGCTCGCTTCTTACGGTATGGAACTTATGCACGATCTGCGGCAGTCCCCACACGCCTACCGAAGTCAGCAGCACGAGCATAAGCAGATTATATCCGAATGCGGAGCCGTCCTTTGTCACCGGCGGAAAAAATCCCAGTCCGTCCTCTAAAAGTCTGTTAAAACCCTCGGTAAGGCCGCCGACCGTCTCGTAGTTGACCACGAATCCCACCATTATGACCACGCCCACAAGCATTATTATCCCTTGCAGAAAATCCGAAACCACAGTGGCGAAGTAGCCGCCGAAAAACAGGTACAGCGCGCAAACCGCGGCCATGATTACGACTACCGACCAGAACGGTATATGGAAAACCAGCTCAAACAGATATCCCAGCCCCTGGTAAACGCTCGCCGCATAGGGTACGAGAAAAACGAAAATTAACAGCGACGAAACAAGCTTGACGTGCGCCGAACCGTAACGTTTTTCGAACAGCTCGGGCATTGTGCGCGCGCCGGTAAAATGAGTAAGCCGTCTAGTGCGTTTTGCAAGCACCGCCCACGCGAGCAGCGATCCTATAACCGCATTGCCTATTCCTATCCACAGCGAAGCCAGCCCGTATGCAAAACCGTTCTGTCCTGCGTAGCCTATGAATATGACTGCGGAAAAATACGTCGTTCCGTATGCGAAAGCGGTCATCAGTCCGCTCATTCCGCTGCCGGCGAGCAGAAAATCGTTGATAGTGCGGCTGCGGCGGCGGGTAAAATACGCCACGGCTGCCAGTCCCGCCAGATAAAGCGCGAGAACGAGGTAATTGAGCCAATCCATCTGTAATCTCCTTTTCCTGAGTTTTGCAATGTACAGCGATAAAGCGTTCGGGGTAAAAACAGGCGCTTCGGCCATGCGAAGCGTATGTTTGATTAAAATTCCGCTTTTTTCAGTCTATTCTTCGCTGACGTCGTTTATAATGCGCACCGAGTATCCTTCGCCCATCACGCCGGTAACCGCGCCCTCTATCATTTCGCGTATACGGCCGAGCTCTTTAAGCTTCTCGGGCGCGGAAAGATGCATTTCCGCCTGACGCGCGTTATAATCTATCTTTACGTCGTGCACGCTTACCGAGGAGTAAACCCTGACGACGTCGTCTATGGCGCGTCTCAGCCGCGTAAGATTGCTGTCCGAAGTGCTTACAGGATCGCAGTGTATTACCAGCTCTATCCCCAGCTCGTCCATTGCGCGATGCTCCAGCCTGTCAATCACCTCGTGCGCGTCGGTAATGGACAGGTCGCGCTCGAACTCCGCGTGTATCGAAGCGAGCTTGCAGGTAGGGCCGTAGTCGTGCACGCGCAGATCGTGGCAGCCGACTATAAGCGGATCGCTGAACACTATATCGCGCAAACGGCGGTTGGTTTCGGCGTCGCCGCCGCGGCCGAGGAGGCGGTTTACCGTACCGAGGGCAAGCTTTATGCCGCCCGTTACTATGAGCAGCGAAATAGCCAGTCCCACGGGGCCTTCGAGCGGATACGAAACGTATTTGTTGATAAAAATCGTTATAAGCAGTCCGCCCGTTACCGCACAGTCGGAAAAGCTGTCGAAAGCCGCCGCTTTGAGCGTATCCGATCGTATCGCCGCCGCTCTTATCCGGTAAAATATCCCCATGGCGGCTTTGACTCCCACCGAGACGGCGAGCACGGATACGGCAACGGCGTCGTAAGAAACCGATACCGGATTACGGATTTTTTCTATGGATCCGAACGCCAGCTCCGCACCCACGACCGTAATTATAACGCCTATCAGCAGCCCTGCAATATACTCGTACCTGCCGTGGCCGAAAGGATGATCGCGGTCGGCGGCGCGGTTGCCCAGCGCGAACGACGTAACGGTAAGCGCGCCGCTTCCTGCGTCAGAAAGGTTGTTGGCGGCGTCCGACACGACCGATACCGAACCGGTTATCAGTCCGACGGTAAGCTTGCCCGCGCCCAGAAGCAGGTTGCACATAAGCCCTATAAGACCGGTGATTATGCCCTGTCTGTTTCTCGATTCTTCCTTCAACCGTTCTGTCCCTTGACGCCGGCTTTTTTAAAGGCGGCGGTTATAGCCTGCTCGTCGTCGCGCGCCGGCTTTGCGAATCCGTCGTACAGCGTCCATTTTTCGGTCAGCGTTTCCGTTTCGCCCGCTTCTATCGTCATGATGGGGCTGAGCGACTCTATCTCGATGAACGCCGCGTTGGTATAGCTCTCGAAATTGCAGCCGTAATTAGGATACTCGCAGTCGTAGTAATACTCCATGCGCTTTACGAAGAGCTGTCCGTGATTGAAGTACGCCGCATATCCCTCGTTGAGACTCATGCCGAACTTGAAGGGCGTCTTTGCTGCGCTGTCAGGCTCCACGGTAACATATTTATCGCCCCAGTAAACGCGCTTGTCCGTCATGCGGCCGTAAGGCCACAGGCTGATACATTCGTTGGAGACCAGTCCGGTGTCTACGGTCGTGTGCGGCGCGACGAGCAGACCGCCGTTTGCAAACTGCGATAGTCCCCATATAGACAGATCGATGTCGAAAAGTCCCTCGTTTTTGATAAAATGCGTGACGACGACCTCGCCCTTGTCGGTCATGGAAACGTCAAAGCCGCGCCTCGTCATCGTCTCCTTTTCGAGCTGCGAAGTGAACGTGCAGCCCTTGTCGTGTATTGCGTAATCCACCTTGCCGTTGTCGGAAAAGTATGTGCGCTCTCTCGACTCGGGCGCGTGCCAGACGCGGTGTCCGCCGTATGCGACGAAAGAGTCGCTGTTCACTATCCTGCCGCGCGTTTCGGGATGCACGGCCATATGGTTGGCGCCGCCGTTATACGTCAGCGAGATTATGCGCGGTCCCATATCGACTGTAACCATTACTTCAGTCTTGCCGTCGCTTACCGACACGCATTTCCAGTTCTCGAATTTCGTTTCCTTTACGTTTATCATGATTATTCTCCCAAATAATTTTCTGTTTTATCAAAGTATATCGTCGCTGTTGTCGTTAGGGTCAACCTTAAGTATTTCGTCGACCGTCGCCGCAGCAACCGAAGCAGGCTCGTCGAAATCCCCTGCGCTGTCGATAATGAAGCTGCCGCTCTTTTCGGGCGGCGCTGCCGCCTCCGCCGCCTGCATACGCGGCGAGTTGTCGACATCGACGAACCGCACATAAGGCCCCTGCCACTTGAGCTCGATTACGCCGGTCTCGCCGTTGCGGTGCTTTGCGATTATAAGCTCGACTTTGGCGCGCTCCTCCTCCGACATGGATTCGTTGTTCTTGTTGGGACGGTGAATGAACAGTATGATGTCGGCGTCCTGCTCTATAGCGCCCGATTCGCGCAGATCGGACATCTGAGGCCTGCCGTCCTTTCGGCTGTCGATGGCGCGGGACATCTGCGACAACAACAGTATAGGTACGTCAAGCTCGCGCGCGGCGATCTTCATCATTCTGGTAATGGACGCGACCTCCTGCTGCCTGCTCTCCACCTTGCCGCCCATCGTCATCAGCTGCAGATAGTCTATCATGACTACATCCAGGCCGTGCTCGCGCTTCAGCCTGCGGCAGCGCGACACTATTTCCATAGGGCTCATTGCCGAAGAGTCGTAAATAAATATCTTGGTCTTGTCCAGTCTGGCCTTCGCGTCGATAAGCCGCCGCCATTCCTCCGCGGTAAGATTGCCCTCGTTGCAGTGGGTCATATCCACAAGCGCTTCGCTGCACAGCATACGCTTGGCCAGCTGCGAGTACGGCATTTCGAGAGAGAACACGGCGCAGACGTAAGGCTTGGGCGCTCCTGTCTCTGTCTTGCGCTCGGACGAAAGCGCGGCCATTCTTATTATGTTCATGCCTATGCTCGTTTTGCCTTCGCCGGGGCGCGCCGCTATCAGTATAAGGTCGGAGCGCTGCAAGCCGTTGAGATACCGGTTAAGTCCCGAAAAGCCCGTCGTTATGCCGCGGCTGGCCTTGGGATCGCGGCACAGCGCCTCCAGTTTATCTATTACTTCTCCCGTTGCGGTCGGCATACCCACGAAGCTGCCGCTGTCGCCCTTCTCGGCAAGCGCGTAAATCTCGCGCTCGGCGAGCAGCATGGCGCCGTCTTCCGGATCGCCGGTGTATGCGCAGTCTATTATCTTTTCCGCCGCGGATATGAGCTTCCGCAGCTGCGAATTCTTTTTAATGAGGTCGAGGTAATAGCGGTAGTTGGACGCCGACGGCACCGAGTCGGTGAGACTGCTGACATACGTTATGCCGCCCACCTGCTCCATCGTCCCCTGCGCCTCCAGCTCGCCTACAAGAGTTACGAAGTCGACGGGAGTATTGCGCGAAAATATCGCGCGCATCGCCGAAAACACGCCGGCATGAGCCTTTATGTAAAAATCATCCTCCTTAAGTTCGGTAAGCACCTTGAGCGCCGCTTCTTCGTTAAGCAGCACGCATCCCAGAACGGCCTGCTCGGCTTCGGCGTTGTGAGGACTCACCCGGGCTTTGATATTAGGGTGCTCGGTGTTATATTCGGATTTCTTTTTGAATTCTGCCATGTCCGCCCTCCGTTTTGTCTGCGTGTCGCGTTCCTTCCCGTTTCCCTTTAAAAACGCCGCGCGCTTTAATGGGCATTGCTGCCCCGAACGCCTTTTCTCCCTTTTTCCGTCCGGTCAGTCCTTTTTCTTTTCTTTGGCTTCAGCTTTCAGTCTGAGACTGGAATTGAGTATTTTCTTTCTTACCCTGAACGACGCCGGCGTAACTTCGAGCAGCTCGTCGTCGTCTATAAACTCTATCGCCTGCTCGAGCGAAAGGATTTTGGGCGGCGTAAGCCGCAGAGCTTCGTCGCTGCCCGCTGCGCGCATATTGGTCATCTGCTTCTTTTTGCAGACGTTGACTACTATGTCTCCGCCCTTGGGATTCTCGCCTACGACCATGCCCTCGTAAACCTTGGCGCCCGGTCCGATGAACAGCGGGCCTCTGTCCTGCGCGTTAAAAAGTCCGTAAGCGACCGCTTCACCCGTTTCGTGCGCGACCAGCGATCCGCAGGGGCGACGGTCGATCTCGCCGCGGTAAACGTCGTACTTATCGAACACCGAGTTCATTATGCCCTCGCCCTTGGTCGCGGTAAGAAACTCCGATTTAAAGCCGAACAGTCCGCGGCCGGGGACGGAAAACTCCATGCGCATACGCGCGCCCATCGGCGACATCGAATCCAGCTCGCCTTTGCGCTGTCCCATTTTTTCCATGACAACGCCCACCGATTCCTCGGGAACGTCGACTATCAGCTTATCTATAGGCTCCTTGAGCACTCCGTCCTCGGTCTTATACATGACCTTGGGCATCGAAACCTGAAATTCGTACCCCTCGCGGCGCATATTTTCTATAAGTATGGACAGGTGCATTTCGCCGCGGCCGCATACCTTGAACGCGTCCGCAGACTCCGTGTCCGACACGCGTATCGATACGTCGCGCACAGCCTCCTTATACAGCCTCGCGCGCAGGTGCCGCGAAGTTACGAACTTGCCTTCCTTGCCGGCAAAAGGGCTGTCGTTGACCGAGAAGGTCATTTCCACGCTCGGCTCGCTTATCCGCGGAAACTCTATCGGATCGGGAGCCGAAGGATCGCACAGCGTATCGCCTATCTCCACGCCCTCCACGCCGGATACGCATACTATATCGCCCACGCCGGCGCTCTGCACCGCGATACGCGTCAGCCCTTCGAACTGGTATATATTGGTCACTTTGGCGGACAGCTTTTTGTCCTTGTGCCAGTTCGTAAGCACTACCGGCATATTCTGTCTGAGCGATCCGCGCTCTATGCGCCCGATGCCTATGGTGCCGACATAATCCGAATAGTCCAGCGCCGAAACGAGCATCTGAACAGGCCCGTTCTCGTCGCCACTCGGAGCCGGTATATGCCGGACTATCGTTTCGAACAGCGGAACCAGATCTTCGCCCTTTTCGTCCGGATCGAGCGAAGCGACACCGTCGCGTCCCGAGCAGTAAACGAACGGGCTGTCAAGCTGTTCTTCGTTGGCGTTAAGCTCCATGAGCAGCTCGAGCACCTCGTCGCACACTTCCTTTATGCGCGCGTCCGGCCTGTCTATCTTATTTATGACTATTACCGCGCGATGTCCCAGCTCAAGCGCCTTGCTCAGCACGAAGCGCGTCTGCGGCATAGTGCCTTCGTATGCGTCGACGAGCAGAACGACGCCGTTGACCATTTTCAGTATGCGTTCGACCTCGCCTCCGAAATCGGCGTGTCCCGGCGTGTCCACTACGTTTATTTTGTAATTTCCGTACTTTACGGAGGTGTTTTTGGCAAGTATGGTAATTCCGCGCTCGCGCTCCAGATCGTTCGAGTCCATTACACGCTCGGCTACCTGCTGCCCCAGTCTGAACGCGCCGCCCTGTTTGAGCATCTGATCCACAAGCGTCGTCTTGCCGTGATCGACGTGAGCGATTATTGCCACGTTTCGTATATAATTATTTGTCATACCGCTCCCTTAAAAATGTATGTTGCCTTTATTTGCGGCGTGCCGCCGCTTTTTTACGTACGGCGGCTTTTTGCTGCTCCGCCTTAAAGTGCCGCCGCTTTTTTACGTCCGGCGGCTTTTTGCTGCTCCGTCTTAAAGTGCCGCCGCTTTTTTACGTCCGGCGGCTTTTTGCTGCTCCGCCTTAACGTGCCGCCGCTTTTTTACGTCCGGCGGCTTTTGCTGCTCCGCCTTAACGTGCCGCCGCTTTTTTACGTCCGGCGGCTTTTTGCTGCTCCGTCTTAAAGTGCCGCCGCTTTTTTACGATCTGCCAGCGTCCGGCTCCGCCGCTTTATGCGCCTTGCGCGTAGCCGCCAGAATGACAGCAACGACGGCCGCCGCCGCGACGAGCGCCGTCACGTTCCAGCCGAGAGAATTTGCCGCATAGTATCTGTACGTCACCGAAAGCTGCTTATCGTCGAACGACCTTTCGAACAGGCAGTAGCGCACGCCGTCCACCTCTACCCATGTGCCGGTAGCGCGCACCTTGTCGTTAAGCGCGAGATAAAGATTGAGTTTAATTAAAGACGGATCGTAATCGGCGGCAGCTGGGAACGCCTGCGTTAGCGAAGGATAGCTTACTCCGCCGCTCTCCCAGCCGTTACTGACATATCCCATTACGCCCTCACCAGAGTCGTACTGTTCGCGCAGTCCGTTAAAGGGGTTGGGCGACGTCTGTTCAACAACATAGAAGAAAAAATAATTCTTTATTTTGCGCTCGCCTTCAGACGATCCGACCTGCGAAAGCGGCACGCTTTGGCTAAGCTTGACGACAAAATCCGACTGATCGACGACAAAACCTTCGTATGATAACTGCGTTTGCGCGGCGAGGCTTCTTACCCAGTCGGCAAGCGTCCACCGTTCGCCGTTCTGCCGCGGGGCGGCAGTCGCCTCGAGCTCCTTGCGCAGGCTGTCGGGTATACGGATTTCGAACTCCTCGACGTAATCGGTTTCGGTAGCGTAAACGTAAAGGTTCACTTTTGCGTCGCAGCCCGTGACGGCGGTAACCAGAACCGCCAGCAGCAACGCGACCGCGCACTTTAAAAAGCGACGCTTATTGCGCATACTCAAAGCGCCTTAAGCTCGGCGAGAGTCTCGGAAAATTCGCGCGCCGCCGCTTCGTAAGGCGCCTCTGTCATCAGATCGACGCCGGCAAGCTTGAGTATTTCATACGGCGAACCGTTGCCGCCAGCCGACAGGAATTTCTTGTACGCCTCAAAGTTCTTTGCGTCCTGCAGAATACCGCGCGCTATGGATACCGCGCTTATCAGGCCGGTGGCGTACTTGTAAACGTAAAACGCCGAATAGAAATGCGGTATACGCGCCCACTCGTACTTTATGAGCGAATCGTGCTTTACTCCGGGGCCGTAATACTGCTTATTGAGCTTATAGTAGATCGCATTGAGCGTGTCGGGCGTAAGCGGCTTGCCTTTCATGTCGTAGTCGTGCGCTTTCTTTTCAAACTCGGCGAACATTGTCTGACGGTAAACCGTGGTGCGAAACATATCGAGATAATACGTCAGCAGGTATTTCTTGGTGGGCACGTCCTCCGTAACGCTTATGAGATACTTGAGCAGCATGACTTCGTTCACCGTAGACGCGACTTCCGCCACGAAAATGGCGTAATCCGACTTGATGTACGGCTGGGCGGCCTGCGAATAATAAGAGTGCATGGCGTGTCCCAGCTCGTGCGCGATGGTGAATACCGAATGAGTCGTAAGCGCATGGTTGAGCAGCACATACGGATGCACGCCGTAAACGCCCATCATATACGCGCCGCCGCGCTTGCCCTCCGTTTCCTCCACGTCGATCCACCGCTCGTCGTGAGCCTTTTTGAGCATTGATACATATTCCTGCCCCATCGGAGCGAGCCCTGCCAGCACGGTCTCGAACGCTTTTTCGTAATCGTACTTGAATTCGGACGCGCCGTCTATGACGGGAACGTACAAATCGTACATATGCTGGTCGCCGAGAATGTTCTTTCTGTACGAGACGTACTCGTGAACTGCCGGCAGCGAGCCGTGAACGGCGTTTATGAGCTTTTCGTACACGCCCGAAGGAACGTTTTCGCCGTCCGTCGCCGCGGCCATGGCGGATTTGTATCCGCGCACTCTGGCGTAAAAATTATCCTTTTTGACATTGCCGCCGTACAGCGCGGCGAAGGTATTGACTAGATCCTTGAACGCGCCGAACATTGAGCGGAACGCGGCCTTTCTTACCTTCTGATCCTTTACAGACAGCAGGTAGCTGTAGCTGCCGTTGGTCAGCTTTACCGTTTCGCCTTTCTCGTTCTTGACGTTGCGGAATTTGATGTCGACGTTGTCTATCATCTCGAACGTCTTTCTCAGACTGGCAAACGGCTCTCCGGCAAGCGCAAGTATGCGCTCCTCCTTGTCCGAGAGAATGTGTCTCTTCTGGCGCTTGACCTCGCGCAGCATATAATCGTAATCGGCAAGCTCGGGATCGCTTATATAGCTGTCGAGCACCGAATCGGGCAGCGCGGACAGTTCGGGCGACAGGAAAGCCGCCGACGCGGAAAACACCGACGCGAGCGTCATGGCGCGGTCGCGCATACCGTTATACAGCGAATTGCCAAGATCCTCGTCGCCTTTAAGCGCCGCGTAACAGTACAGCCGCTCGAAACGCATATTGAGGCTGACGTATTTCTCGACCGCCGCGACGAAACCCGCTTTTGTTCCCAGCTTGCCGGCAAATCCGGCAAACGCTCTTATTTCCGGTTCGAGCGCCGCGTATTCGGCGTTCCATGCCGCGTCGGTAGCAAAAATATCTTCCGTTTTCCAGACATATTCCGGTCTGACCTGATTTCTTTTCATTATATCGCTCCTTTTATGCGCCGGCTGCGCCGGCAAAGGTATACGCGCGTTGCGCGTCAGTTTCTGTTGCTGTGTATAGGCGAAGGCATACGGCCGCCGCGCGAAATGAACTTCTCCGCCGAAAGCGGCGATACGCGCATGACCGGGGCAGTGCCGAGCAATCCGCCGAAGCTGACCTCGTCGCCCACCTTTTTTCCGTAAGCCGGTATAACGCGCACGGCAGTGGTCTTGTTGTTTATAACGCCTATGGCGCACTCGTCCGCGATCATTGCCGAAACCGTCGAGGCTGGCGTGTCGCCCGGCACAGCTATCATATCGAGACCGACGCTGCAGACCGCCGTCATCGCCTCGAGCTTTTCGACCGAAAGCGAGCCGGCGCGCACGGCGTCTATCATGCCGGCGTCCTCGGACACCGGTATAAACGCGCCCGACAGTCCGCCGACCGAGCTGGAAGCCATTACGCCGCCCTTTTTGACCGCGTCGTTGAGTATCGCGAGGCACGCCGTAGTACCGGCGGCGCCCACCTGCTGAAGCCCCATTTCCTCCAGTATGTGCGCCACCGAATCGCCCACTTTGGGCGTCGGCGCGAGGCTGAGGTCGACTATTCCGAAGCTCGCTCCCAGCATCTCGCTCGCCTCGCGCGCGACCAGCTGTCCGAGCCGCGTGATTTTGAATGCGGTCTTTTTGATAACTTCGGCTATTTCGGTCACCGAGGCGTCGGGATAAGCGGCTACGGCGCTCTTTACCACGCCGGGACCTGAAACGCCTACGTTAATTACCGCGTCGCCCTCGCCGATGCCGTTAAACGCCCCCGCCATAAAGGGATTGTCCTCTACGGCGTTGGCAAAAACCACCACTTTGGCGCAGCCGATGCTTTCGGGAGTAATGCGCGACAGCTCGATTATCTTTTCGCCCATCTGCGCCACCGCGTCCATATTTATGCCGGCTTTGGTCGACGCCACGTTAACCGAGCAGCAGACCTTATCGGTAGAAGCTATCGCCTCGGGGATACTGTCGAGAAAAGCGCGCTCGTAACCGGTCATGCCCTTATGAACGAGAGCGGTATATCCGCCTATAAAATCCACGCCGACCGTCTTGGCGGCGCGGTCCATTGCGAGCGCTATCTGTTTGTAGCCGCCGCTCGCCGCGCCTATAAGCGAAACGGGCGTGACCGACACGCGCTTGTTTACTATGGGGACTCCGTACTTGGCGGAAATTTCCTCGCCTGTCGAAACGAGCTTTTCGGCGCGGCGCACGATTTTTTCGTACACCTTGTCAGCTGTTTTTGCCGCGTCGGAATCTACGCAGTCGAAAAGCGACAGCGCCAGAGTGATCGTCCTCACGTCGAGGTTCTGGCTGTCGATCATTTTTACGGTTTCAAGAATTTCGCTTTTGGTGAACAATTTGCCCCTCTCTTAACGGTCGCGCCGCCCGACGAGAATAAAAGCCGCGCCCCTTAAGACGCAACCTTTCTCCCGACGCACGCGATCATATTCTGTGCATTGAATTGAAAATGTCTTCGTGCTGGATACGCGCCGATACGCCTATCTTTTTGCCCAGCTCGTCAAGCTTTGCCGCAAGAGACGCTATATCCGACCGGGCGCCGGTGATATCCGCCATCATTATCATGACGAAATAATCCTGCAATACGGTCTGGGAAATATCCTCTATGTTGACGCCCTCGCCCGAGAGCAGATCGGCGACTCTGGCTATAATGCCTACGCTGTCCTTACCTATTACGGTCACAATGGCTTTGGATTTCAAAACGCGTCTCCTTATAGTTTTTCGTAAGACACCAGTATATTGGCGTGCGTAACAAATCTTATCTTATCGCCCTCCGAAAACTCGGGCTTGGGAACCGTGCGTTCTATCAGCACCTTCCTGAGCGTGATGTCGTCGCGCCTTAAAGGCTTGCAGTCGAGCTCCATGGAATAAAAATAAACGCCGTCTTTCATCGTGACGGTATCGTCGTATCGGAGAAAAGTGCCTTCCGAGGTATCTTTAAGTCCGCGCTCCATATCCCTGAGCATTTTGCAGTATTTTGCCGTCAGTCTGAATTTTATCGAAAAGAAAAACAGCGTAAAACATCCGAACAACACCGAAAGCGCCACCGAAAGCACGGTAAAAGGCGTCTGCAGCGCGCGCGAAGCAGTCGTCTCCACCTGGTAAAGGTTGACGCCTATCATGACTCCGACCGCCGCAAGATATACGAAAAGAGAACTCAGCCATATCCACAGCAGCTTTTTCCGTTCCGCGCGCGAACCGGATTTATCCTCTTTGGAAAACACATCGATCATAAGTATACCTCTACGAATGTCAGTATACTATAAATCGGCCCGTCTTGTCAAGTAAGTAGCGGCCGGCAGTAGGCTTTATCGGGCGCTGCGCGTCAGCCCGTATGCCGCACGGACGGCCGCGCGCGTCCACAGCGTTTTTTCCGCCAAGAACGCCGCACGACTTCCTGTCTGATCCGCGTGCCGCTCAGGCGATACGCGATCCCGACGAATCGGTCGCGGCGATAACGTCTATGTGCGCCGGAATGAGCTCCATAAGCGACTCCGAATGTGTGACGACGCCCACCAGCGTATCGCGGCTCAGGTTTCTCAGCGCCTCTGAAACTCCGGCTATGCGCCCCTCGTCAAGAGTGCCGAAGCCCTCGTCCAGAAAGAAGAAGCCGTATGTGCGGTCGGCCGATATGATGCCGGCGATAGCCACCGCGAGCGCGAGCGAAGCCAGAAACGTCTCGCCGCCGGACAGCGTCTGCGTTCTGCGCGGCTGATTGCCGTTAAGAAAATCGCGTATGTAAAAATCCCCGTCGGTATACTCCAGAGTATACTTGCCGCCCGTCAGCCCGTTAAGCCGCGACGACGCTTCGGCAGTAAACTCCCTTATATACTCCTCCGCCACGAAATCAATGAGCTGCGCGCCGTTTTTGTCCTTTCTCAACGCCTTGATCAGCTGTCCCGCCGTATCGAACCGCTCGCTCAGACTGCGATATCCGGCCTCGATGGCGCGCTTGTCAGCTATCCGTGACGCCATGCCGTTTATCTTTTCGTTAAGGCCGCCTATCCGCTGCCTCAGCTCGGCCAGCTCGGCCTCCTTCGCTTCGGCTTTAAGCTTAAGCGCCTCTACCGCCGCCTTGTCCGCGGCAGGCGCGGGCTTCAGCGCCGCTACGGCCTGTCCGTAAGCTCCGTCCGCAGCGGCTTTATCCGCGGCGAGCCTCTTTATCTCGCTCTCGCGCGCCTTAACTTTCTTATCGGCGGCGGCCGCTTCCGCCGCGGCGGCCTCAGCCGCTTTTTCGGCGGCCTTTGCCGCATCCTCGTACTCCCTGCCTTCCGCAAACGCGCCGAGAGCGCGCTCTACGTTGCGGCGGTACGTCTCCAGCCGCTCCTTCGCGGCTTTGCCCTCGCTTTCCTTGCCGGACAGTTTTTCCGTCAGATTATCCGCTTTCGCTTTCATTTCGGCGGTAAGCTTTTCGGCGGCGGCAAGCTTTTCGGCGCACGCGGCAGCCTCTGCGGCAAGCTCAGCCGCACGCTCGTACTCTTCGAGCGCCGCCGGAAGCTCTTCCGGAACGGCGCGGCCTTCGATCCTCTTGTTTACGCCGGCTATCCGCTCGCAAAGCGAGGCGATTCCGGCCTCGGCTGCGCGCAAAGCCGCCTGAGCCGCGCGTTCGCGCTCCTTCGGTCCGTCAACGTCCGCCGCCGACGGAATCTCGCTCAGCGTTCCTCCGCAAAGCGGACATCTGTCGCCGGCGCTCAGCCCCTGCGTTATGAACGCTTTGGCGTTGCTCCTCTGCGCTGATTCGTAATCGGCCGCCGCCTGCTCGGCGACGCGCTTCGTTTCGACGTATGCCGCCTCGCTCTTCGCCTTGTCCGCAGCCAGCCCTGCAAGCTCTTTTTCGGCCTGCCTAATCTCGGCGTCGGCTTTCGCCCTGTCCGACGCGCGGCGGCGCGCTTCGGCAAGCGCCAACTGCGCAGCAGTATTCATTGCCGCCGCAGCCGCGGTATTTTCCGTAGCCGTAGTATTTTCCGCAGCCGCGGTAATTCCCGACAAGCGCTGCAAAATGCGCGAATATTTTTCCAGCTCGGCCGTCAGTCCGCTCAGCCGCTCGCCCGTTTCCCGTGCGGCGGAGGCGGCTTTATCCCTTTCTTCAATCGCTTCGTTCCTTTCGCCGCGCACGGCGACATAATCGCTGCGCGCGGCTTCGACCGCCTTTTTTGCCTCGGCGTATCGGGCTACGTCCTCCGCCGCTGCTTCTATCTTTTCCTTCTTGAGCGCCGCCTCGCGCGCTCTTTCCGCCGCCGCCTCCGCAGCCGCGCTCAACGCGGCTCCGTCGGCGTTCTCCGCGGCGGCGAGCGCCGCCGCGGCGGCTTCGCGCCGCTTTGCCAGTTCTTCCGCCACGCGCAAAGCCTCGGAGTACGTCTCGTAGGCCGCCAGCTTTGCGCGACCGGCGGACAGCTCCTCGCGCATGACGTTAAGCTCCGCCGCAATCTGCTCCGCTTTTTTACTCTCGCTGCCGCAGAGCGATTTCAGCTCCTTAAGCGCTTTGTCTGTATCGTCCCTGTACTCCTCGAGCTTACCGCGGTAAACGTCCGTCCGCGCTTTTAAATCGGTGTAATACTTGTTCACGCGCGAAAACAGATCGAACCTTTCCAGCCCGAACAGCTTCATGACCGTCTTTACGCGCGCGCTGTGGCCGGCGTTGAGAAACTTGGAAAATTTGCCCTGCTCGAGCACTATGACCTGAGTAAACTGCTCCTTTTCCAGACCGATCAGTCTTTCGATCTCTTCCGAAACGGCGCCCGCGCCGCGGCATACGAGTTGCCCGTCGCAGTACAGGTAGGCGGTATGGACTCCGCCGCGCGTAAACGAACGCTCCGCCGTGTACGTCTTGCCGTCCATGGAGAAGGTAAACGACACCGAAGCTTTGTCGGCGTTGACGTTTATGTAATCGTCCTTGCCTGCGCGGTCGCCGCCGTTGCTTTTACCGCTTACGCCCATTCCGTACAGCGCGATAATCATGCTGTCGAGAACGGTGGTCTTTCCGGCGCCCGTCTCGCCCGCTATACAGAAAATCCCGTCGCCCGAAACGGCAGTGAAATCGACGGTCTGCCTCGCGGTAAAGCTGTTGATGTTTTCGATCTCCAGTTTAATCGGTAACATCTTCGCCTCCGATGAACCGCATAAACAGTTCCGTAACCTTTTCGTTCAGAGCGCCGTAGCGCGATTTGTAAAATTCCTCGAAGAGCTCCCTGTCGGTCATAACCGCTCTGCGCGACACGGTTTTGTCCGCCGCGCGAGGCGCGATCTTCACGCTTACGCATAACGTCTTTCTAATAGCCGCCGTCTCGGTGGGCGTAAGCGGCTCGCCCGAGTAGATCAGCTCGGCGTACCCGTCCGCTGCGGCAAGCTTGGCGTAAGCTTCGGCAAAATCCGCGGCGGTAACGCGCACAAGCTTTCTGCCGCTTTTAAGCGGCACGCGGACGAACGATTTGTCGGCGGTGTCGATAACCGTCACGCTCTTTTCGCCGGCGTCGCCGAAATGGTAATTGAGTATCGATCCGGAGTAATGTATATTCTTAGAGCGCGAAACCGTCATCGGCTTGTGTATGTGGCCGAGAGCGACGTAATCGCATCGGGGGAAAACGTCGTCGGGTACTATGCAGGCGGTGCCGAGCATACGCTCGTCGCCGTCGGTCGTCTCCCCTCCGGCGGTAAACAGATGCGCCGCCGTCATATTGAAGCCGTCTCCGAAGCACTGCGCTCCGCGGCTTAGCATAGCGCGCGTCATATCCGCATAGCAATCGTATTTCTCGTCGGGCGGCAGTCTGTTTTCCAGCGGAAAAGGCAGCAGCGCTATATTTACGCGCTCGCCGCCCTTGCGGACGACAATATAATTGCGGCCGCCTTGCGCATACGGCAGCTTTAAGCCGGAAAGATCGCCGTCGCCCGCAAGCACCATACCGACCGCCCGCGCAAGAGGCGCCGCCGCCGATAACCGCTGCGGATCGTCGTGATTGCCGGAGATCGCGATAAAAAGCCTGCCGCGCGACAGCTCCGCCGCCGCGGAGTAAAAAAGCTCCTCGGCTTCGGCCGAAGGGTTGCAGGTATCGTAAACGTCGCCCGCCACTATTATTATGTCGACGCGCTGTTCGTCGCATATCCGTCCGATCTCCGAAATGACTTCGCGCTGTTCGGCCAGACGGGAAACGTTGTAAAGCTTTTTCCCGATATGCCAGTCGGCGGTGTGCAAAATCTTCATTCTTTTTCCATTATTCCTCCCGAAACTATTGAAATTTCCGCAGATTAATGGTATTATAGAATATGCGCCGCGTTTTATCAAGCGTTTTTGCGCGAAGAGGTCATGAAAATGTTATGCAAACTGTCAGCCGTAGAGGCGATGAATCTCAAAATTCCGGTAGATAATCTGTTTATCCTGGAATATATGCCTTACGCTCCGGACGAATACGTCAAGGTATATCTGTACGGGCTGAGTCTCGCCTGCCATAACCTGGACGCGGACAATTCGCTCGAGCGCATTGCCAAGAGGCTGGAGCTGGACGCGGACGTCGTGACTTCCGCTTATAAATACTGGCACGAGGCCGGAGTGGTCAGGTTCGACGGACAGTCCGTCGAATACCTGCCCGTGCGCCCCGTAACCGAAGTCGTCAGGAAGATTCCCAAAGGCAAGTACGACGCGTTCGCCGCTCAGCTCAATTCGATGATCCGCTCGCGCATGATATCGCAGGCGGAATTCGCGCGCTATTTCGATCTCATGGAAAACCTGCATATAGAGCCGCAGGCAATGCTCGCAATAATATCCTACAGCATACGCCTCCACGGCGAAAAAGTGTCGTACAAATACATATCGGCCGTCGCCAAAAATCTTGCATTCGAGGGCTGGACGACATACGACGAGGTTCACGACGCGCTCAGCGAATACGAGAATTACTCGGCCGATCTGGCGGAGATTATGAAAGCGCTCAGAATTTCCAGAAAACCCGACCACGACGACAGGCGCCTCTATCTCAAGTGGGTAAAGACTTACGGCTACGGTCTGAGCGTCATTCTGTCCGCCGCCAAGCACGTCAAGTCGGGCGGCATGGCCGCGCTCGACGGCAAGCTGACAAAGTATTACGAGCTGAAACTGCTCACGCAGAAGCAGATAGACGATTACAACGCCGAAAACAACAGACTGTACTCCCTCGCCCGCGCGCTCGCAAAGCCGCTCGGAGTAAGCCCCGAACGCTACGACTACATTGTGGAAACCTACGTCGCCAAGTGGCTGGCGCTCGGCTACGACGCCGAAACGCTTAAGAGCATAGCCGAATACTGCGAGAAAACGCGCCGTAAATCGTTCGACGACATGAACTCGGTCATACTGACGTACTATAAGCGCGGACTGATAACCGCCGCAGACTTCTCCGGCTACCGCGCGTTTGACAAGGAGATTGCCGAAGTGTATTCCAAATGCGGCATAGACCGCACCGTTACCGACTTCGACCGCGACTGCTACCGCACATGGACGGCGGAATGGAAGCTGTCGCCCGATCTCGTGGACGCCGCCGCCGAACTTGCCTCGGGCAAGGACAACCCCGTCGCGTATATGAACAAGATACTGTCCAACTGGCGGCTGAAAGGCGTGACCACGCCCGAGCAGGCCGCCGCAATAAAGCCCGAGCAGACGGTAATACGCAAGGTGTCTGCGGACGAGCTTAACGCCATGTTCAACGACGTTACGGAGGATAATATCTGAAATGGATATCTTAAATTACCGAGACGCGGTAAAAGCGATAAATTTAAAGCGCGTGCGCGCCGATCTTGCCGCGAGGGCTGCTTACGAACGCGCGCTTAATGACGACGGATTCTATAAAGCCGATATGGCATACCGCTCGGCCACTCTCGATTTTGCCGTAGGCAAATGCGCGAAGAATAAGCTTTCCGAAGCCGAGCGAGCGCGCGCCGACGCCCTCGCAAAGCTCGGTATGACAGAGGCCGATCTTGTCCCCGCTTACGAGTGCCGGCTGTGCAACGATACCGGCGTCCTTAACGGCGCGCCGTGCAAATGCGCCGTGGATTTGTTCATACGCTCGCTTAAGGACGGCCTGTCCGTGCCGCTGCGTGATTTTTCCTCAATTGATCCGACTGCCGGTCAGCTGAAAACTTTCGGCATACTCAAAAGCTACGCCGAGCGGTTCCCCGATACCAACAAGCGCATTATAGTTCTTACCGGCGGCGCCGGAGTGGGCAAAACCATGCTGGCAGGCTGCGTCGCCGACGCCGTGATAAAACGCGGCTACACCGTTATGGCAATGACGGCGTTCGGATTCGTCAACCGCATGAGCCGTTACCACACCACTTTCGACGCCGACAGAAACGCTCTGCTCAACCCGGTGCTTGACTGCGACCTGCTTATCATAGACGATCTGGGAACGGAAGCCGTGCTGAGAAACGTTACTCTCGAATACCTTTACCTAGTCATAAACGAGCGGAAATCGTCGGGCAAACATACGCTTATAACCACCAACCTTTCTATGGACGAGCTGGAAACCAGATACGGCGAACGAACCGCAAGCCGGCTGTTCGACAAGAGCGTATGCTACGCTGCGCACATTTCCGGCGACGACATGAGAAGAAAGGGCGTATAAATATTTCAAGGGACGAAAAAAATATTTGACATTCGTCCCTTTTTTACTGTATAATTTAGCCGTCGGCGCGTTTACCGCTATACAGAGTTAAAGCGCCGCCCATCGTCAGTATTCCATTCTTTATATACTTAGGAGGTATATATATGTCTTATGTAAAGGAAGTGCTCGAATCCGTCATTAAGCGCAACCCGGGCGAAAAAGAATTCCATCAGGCCGCGACCGAAGTGCTCGAAAGCCTCGAGCTGGTCGTGGACAAACATCCCGAGTACCGCAAGAACGCCATTCTCGAGCGTATCACCGAGCCGGACAGACAGATCATGTTCCGCGTTCCCTGGATCGACGACAAGGGCGTAGCGCACGTCAACCGCGGATTCAGAGTGCAGTTCAACAACGCGATCGGCCCGTACAAAGGCGGCCTCAGACTGCACCCCTCCGTCAACCTCGGTATAATCAAGTTCCTCGGCTTCGAACAGATATTCAAAAACAGCCTCACCGGTCTGCCTATCGGCGGCGGCAAAGGCGGCAGCGACTTCGATCCCAAAGGCAAAAGCGACCGCGAAGTGTTCGAATTCTGCCGCAGCTTCATGACCGAGCTGTATAAATATGTGGGCGCCGACGTGGACGTTCCGGCCGGAGACATCGGTACCGGCGCGCGCGAGATAGGATATATGTACGGCACCTTCAAAAAGATTACCGACTCCTACGAGGGAGTCCTGACGGGTAAAGGCCTCACCTACGGCGGTTCGCTCGCCCGTAAGGAAGCCACCGGTTACGGCCTCGTCTACCTCACCGAGGAAATGCTCAAGGCTCACGGCCTCGACATAAACGGCAAAACCGTCGCCGTCTCCGGCTCGGGCAACGTCGCCATCTACGCCGCCGAAAAAGCGACCGAGCTGGGAGCCAAAGTAGTCACGATGTCCGACTCTACCGGCTGGATTCACGATCCCGAAGGACTCGATCTCAACGCGATCAAGGAGATCAAAGAAGTTAACCGCGGCCGCCTGTCCGAATACAAGAACTATCGCCCGAAAGCGGAATATTCCACTTCCGGCCGCGTGTGGCAGGTTCCCGTGGACGTCGCTCTTCCCTGCGCCACTCAGAACGAGCTCGACATCAACGACGCGAAAACGCTCGTCAAGAACAAGGTTCTCGCCGTTGCCGAGGGCGCCAATATGCCGTCCACTCCCGAAGCCGCCGACTGCTTCCTGCAGAACAAGGTGCTGTTCGCTCCCGGAAAAGCCGCGAACGCCGGCGGCGTAGCTACCTCCGCTCTCGAGATGTCGCAGAACAGTCAGCGCCTGTCGTGGACCTTCGAAGAAGTCGACTGCAAGCTCAAGGGCATTATGCAGAACATCTACCGCAATATCGCGGCCGCAGCCGACCGTTACGGCAAGACCGACAACTTCGTTGTAGGCGCCAATATCGCCGGCTTCCAGAAGGTCGCCGACGCCATGATCGCCCAAGGCATACAGTAAGC
>CASFJH010000025.1 GCA_949294845.1 uncultured Bacillota bacterium
TAATGCGCGGTTAAGACCGGCGGTACAGCCGGCGCGGCCGGTTATTTTCTGTAATACAGCTTGTTTATGGCGCCTATAAGCGCTTCGATGGAGGCGGTCATGATGTCCGTGTTTATAGAGCAGGCGTAAGCCGCTTTGCCGGTAGCGCGGTCCGCAATTCCGACATACGCCGCCGCGCGTGAAGCCGATCCGTCGTCGAGAGCGTGCTCGGAGTAAGCGGTTATGGAGAAGTCGAGCGACAGCGCCTGTCTCAGCGCGTTAGCCGCGGCGTCGAGCTGGCCGTTGCCTTCGCCGGAAACGGCGCGTTTGACGCCTTTTCTCGCTACGGTCATATCGACGGCCACCATGTCGCCGTGCTTCGAAAAGGTGTGCGAAGTCAGGGAAAGCGGCTCGTTGATGTTGACGTATTCCTTATGGAAGATGTCGAACACTTCCTGCGGAGACAGCTCTTTATGCGAATGGTCGGAAACGCTTTTTACCTTATAGCCGCAGTCCTCGCGCATTTTGGGCGGCATTATAAACCCGAACTTCTGCTCGAGCAGATAGCCTATGCCTCCTTTACCAGACTGACTGTTTATGCGTATGACATCGCCGTCGTAGCCGCGGCCGACGTCCTCGGGATCGATGAGCAGGTAAGGAACGTCCCAATGCTTTTTATCGTGAACCTTGCGGAACTTGAGTCCCTTGGCGATAGCGTCCTGGTGTGAGCCGGAAAACGCCGTAAATACCAGCTTGCCGCCGTAGGGCTGGCGCGGACTGACCTGCATGGTCGTAAGCCGTTCGTAAACCTCGACGGCGCCGTCTATATCCGACAGGTCGAGACCGGGGTCGACGCCCTGAGAATACATATTCATTGCGAGAGTGACGATGTCGACGTTGCCGGTGCGCTCGCCGTTGCCGAACAGCGTGCCTTCGATACGCTCGCAGCCGGCAAGCACGGCGGTTTCGGCGTCGGCGACGGCGGTGCCGCGGTCGTTATGCGGATGAGTGGACAGAGTAACGCCGTCGCGGTATCTGAGATTATCCGACATATACTCGACCTGACAGCCGTAGACATGCGGCATCGAACATTCCACGGTTACCGGCAGATTGATTATCGCCTTTTTGGAGGGAACCGGTTTCCACACGTCGAGAACGGCGTTGCAGATCTCGAGAGCGAACTCCGGCTCGGTGCCGGTAAAGCTTTCGGGAGAATATTCGAAGCGGAAGTTACCGGGGGTTTTTGAAGCCAGCTCGTTGAGCAGCTTGGCGCCGGAGACCGCAATTTCGATTATTTCCGCCTTGTCTTTGCCGAAAACCTGTTCGCGCTGGGCGACGGACGTTGAATTGTAGAGATGCACTATCGCGTTTTTGCAGCCTCTGACCGCCTCAAAGGTTTTCCTGATGATGTGTTCGCGCGACTGGGTGAGGACCTGTATCGTCACGTCGTCGGGAATGAGGTCGTCCTCGATCAGACGGCGAGTGAAAGCGTACTCCGTCTCGCTCGCGGCGGGGAAGCCTATCTCTATCTCCTTAAAGCCTATTTTGACGAGATAAGCGAAAAATTCCAGCTTTTCCTCCAGACTCATGGGGATAATAAGCGCCTGATTGCCGTCGCGCAGATCGACGCTGCACCAGTCGGGAGCTTTTTCTATATAGCTTTTGGCAGTCCATTTGAAATATTTTTCGGGCTGGGGCGGCAGAAAAAAGCCTCTCGTGTATTTATCGTAATTTTTCATGTTTGCCTCCTTGTCTGATAAAATAAAAATACCGCAGCTTAAATCATAATTTTAAGCTACGGAGACGAATGTAAGATCCGCGGTACCACTCCGGTTCCCTTGTACAGTTAAGGACTCTTGTAACGGGATACAACCATACCCCTGCGGCTGTAACGGGCGCACCCGGCTGCGCTTACTTGAGAGAGAAGGCTGACGCTTCCTTCGCTTTGAGCTCAGCGACTCGGCGGTGAGTGTTACCCGTTTCCGACTGCCGTCTCGCACCTTACGGCGGCTCTCTGAAT
>CASFJH010000026.1 GCA_949294845.1 uncultured Bacillota bacterium
GCGACGAGCTTCTGCCCGCCACCGCCCCGACCGTACTTGCCGTCGCCTTCAAGCGGATGGGAGATGTGCGCGAAAAACGCGCGTATCTGATGCGTTCGGCCTGTAATCAGCCTGACTCTCGTCAGCGTTGCGAAGCGTTCGCCCCGACTGACGAAGCCGACCGGCTCGTAGTCGGTAACCGCCTCTTTAAAGCCCGGTTCGGGACGGTCGGAAACGGTGACAAGCGCCCTGTCGCCGTCTTTTTTCATATATACGACGGCTATCGCGCCCCTTTCCAGTCTGCCCTCCGCGAGCGCGTAATAATATTTATCGACAGTACGCGCCTTCACTGCTTTTTCAAGCTTTTGCAGCGTGTCGTCGTCTCTGGCAAGCAGCACCAGTCCGGAGGTATTCCTGTCCAGTCTGTGCGCCGGCTTCGCACCCAGACTTTCGGCGGCGCGGTAAATGTCCGCGCCCGCCGGCTTGTCCGCGACTACCACGCCGTTATGCTCCCATACCGCCGCTGTCTGCCGCGCGCGCACAAACGCCTGCGGAACGAAAATCTCCACCGCGTCGCCGGCCGACAGCGCGCAGTTTTCCGATATTCTCACGCCGTTAACCCTGACTTCCCTCTTTTTAAGCTGCAGTTTAATCTTGTCCGAAGAGACGTCGAGCGTCTTAAGCAGGTCAAGCGCCGTGGTCGGTTTATCGGCTGTAAGACGGAACTTCATTTACGGCTCCGGTCGCAGCCGTTGCAGCCGCCGCAGCAGCCGCCGCAGCCCGACTTTCTGCGGCGCAAATAAGAGACTGCGGTCAGCGCGCAAACCGCGGCTGTCAGCACGCCTATAAGAATACCTGCAGTCCAGCCGGGGCTTATGCAGAAAAGCAGACCTATCCCCCTGAACACGAGCGCGACCGCATACGCCACAATCAGCTGGAATACGAAAGAAAACACAGCCCACCTGCGGCCTATTTCCTTGCCGATAGCGGTAAGCGTGGCGATGCACGGTATATAAAGCAGAGTAAATATCATGAAGGTTACGGCGGAAAGCGCGGCATACTGTCCCACGAAAACCACTGCCGGCCCTCCGAAGCTTTCTATTACCGATACTACGACTTCCTTTGCGACCAGTCCGCTGACCAGCGCCGTGACCGCCCGCCATTCGCCGAAGCCGAGCGGCTTGAACACCGGCGCGACGAACATACTTACAGATTGCAGAAAGCTGTAGCCGCCCACTTCGGGGACATAGCCGCGGACGGAAAAATTGCTTAGCAGCCATACGATCACGTTCAGGGTGAAAATGGTCGTGCCGACGCGTATGAGAAATACTTTGGCGTTATGCATAATGAGCTGAAATACGCGCTCTGCCGTCGGTCTGCGGTAAGGCGGCATTTCCATAATAAAGGAGAGCTTGCCGCTTTTCATCTTTTTGACGCCCTTCTCGAAAACGGCTGCGGCGATAAGGGCGATCGCCGCGCCGAGAATATACATTGCGAATATTATGAAAGGCTTTGCGGCGGCTGCGCCTCCGGTAAAGAACGCCGCGGCTATTACCGAGTAAACAGGCAGACGCGCGCTGCACGACATGAAAGGGGTAAGCAGCACGGTCTTTTTTCTCATCATGTCGTCTTCCAGTCCGCGCGCGGTAAGCACGGCGGTAGCCGAGCAGCCGAAGCCCATGAGCATTGTAAAAGCCGATCTGCCCGAAAGTCCTATCTTGCGGAACAGCCCGTCGGTCATAAACGCGACTCTGCTTATATACCCACTGTCCTCCAAAAGCGCGAGGAAGAAAAACAGCAGCACGACCTGCGGCAAAAACGTAAGTATTCCGCCCACGCCGTGTATAATGCCGTCGCCCAAGAGGTCTACCGCCCATCCGGGCGTATTTATGCCGTTAAGCCACGAAGTAAGCGGCTGATAAACGAGCTTTTCGATGCCTAAGTCAAGCAGTGCGGAAAGCCAGTTGCCCACAAGCCCGAACGTAATCACAAAGACCGCCGCCATTACCAGAAGGAATATGGGCAGCGCCAGATATTTATTTAAAACTATGCGGTCTATACGGCTGTAGCCGTGCATATAGAGCGCTTTTTCGGCGTACTTGTCGTGCCGCTTGAGATGCCGCTCTTCAGAAACGCTCTTTCTGACGTCGTTTGCGGACGACGCCTGACCTGTTTGCGACTCGATAGGCACCGCGTGCTTCTCGTGCTCGTGCATCTCTCTGTGGAGATCGGAAACGTTGCGGCTGATGGCGCCCTCGGTAACCGAGTCGATAAATTCGTAACGATACTGCGCGACGCGCGCCTGCCAGTCGCCCAGCGTCTCCAGCGCCTTGGTCTGCGCTTCACTGAGAGCGAGCTTCTCGAGAACGAAAGAGTCCTTTTCGAGAACCTTTATGGCGGCGTATCTTTTCTTAAAGCCTGCGCGCACGGCGTTTTCGCCTATTACGGCTTCCACGTCCTTAAGCGGCAGACGGTCGAGATAGGTCAGCTCCACGCTGTTGCCGTCATAGCGGTCGATATAGTCGAGCGCCACCTCCAGAAGAAGGTGAACGTCCGAATGATATTTCGCGCTCATCGGCACTATAGGAATTTTAAGCGCGCGCTCGAGCTTGCGGTAATTGAGGACTTTGCCCTGCTTTTTCAGCTCGTCCATCATGTTTACCACGAGAATAACGGGGACGTCCAGCTCGAGAAGCTGCATGGTAAGGTAGAGGTTGCGCGCAAGATTGTTGACTTCCGCAACGCTTACGATGAGATTGTGGTCGCCGCTTAAAACGGCGTCGCGCGAGACGGCCTCCTCGAAGCTGTAAACGGTCATCGAGTAAAAGCCGGGCAGATCGGTGACCAGCACCTGTTTGTGGTCGAATAGCACCGATTTGGAAATTTTGCTGACGGTCACGCCGTGCCAGTTGCCGACGTGCTCGAGCGAATGAGTTATCCGGTTATAAAGGCTCGTTTTGCCGACGTTGGGGTTGCCCGCAAGAGCTATCGAGTATTCCATGTCAGACAGCCTCCACCTCTATCCTGTCGGCGGCGTCCTCGCGCAGCGCCACCGTAAAGCCGCGTAAAGACACCAGAATCGTGCCGCCGAAAGGCGCCGTTCCCACGACAAAAATCCTGCACTCGGGAGTAAAACCCATATCGAGCAGGCGCCGCCGCGAATCGTCGTTGCCGGTAACGTCGACTATTTTATAGACTTTGTTGCTCTTTGCCGAAAACAGTTTCATAAAGACTCCGCAAAATTTCAAAAATGCGACCGACCTTTTTATTTTATGAAATTCTCGAACTCTTTTATGAATTCGATAAACGTCGTCACGTCCCTGAACTGTCTGTAAACCGAAGCGAATCTGATATAAGCCACCTGATCGAGCTCTTTAAGACCGGCCATGACCAGCTCGCCGATTTTTTTCGACGGTATCTCGGGCTCAAGCGAATTATAAACCTGCCTCTCCACGTCGCCGACGAGCTTGTCTATCGCGTCGGCGGGAACGGGCCTTTTTTCACACGCCTTGATGATGCCGTTCTTGATCTTTGCCGGATCGAAAGCCTCGCGCGTACCGTCGTTTTTAACGACCAGAACGGGCGTGTGCTCGATGGCCTCGTAGGTAGTAAATCTTCTTCCGCAGTTAAGACATTCGCGGCGCCGGCGTATGCTTGTCCCGTCGGACGAGGCGCGCGAGTCTATTACTTTGCTTTCGGTGCAACCGCAAATGAGACATTTCATGCTATTATTATATAATAAAAAGCCGCTGAAAGTCTATCGATTTGAGTTCTTTTGAAAAATTATCTGCGCGTTTTGTCGCGCCAGCGGTAAGCGCAGTCGAAAAGCATGCATTTTTCGCAGCGCATATCGCATTCGGGACCGTCGGAATGCGGCGGCCGCTCTTCGTCGTGCGGCGGAGGACAGTGACTCGGGATAGCCGGCTGCTGATCGGGGCGGCCGCAGAAATCGGGCGGAATATCGACTAAAATGACGTCCTCCCCTATCTTTTTGATGCAGTGATACGGAATATAAACGTCCTGCGCCTTTGAAAACAGTCCGCGGCGCGTATAAGGAGCGACTATCCCCTTGACTTTTCCCGCCTCAGTAAATACGAGATCGATTATCCGTCCGAGCCGGCGGCCGTCGCACGAATTGATTATCTCCTTCGACCTCAACTCAAGAAAACTCAGTTCACCCATAGCGTATATATATGCGCGTTTTCGACAAAGAGTGCGCGCATAACTCTCCCTGCCCCGAATAGAAACGCGTCCGAAAGCCGACAATAGCCGTATACCGCCAAGGAGGACAACTATGAGCAAACGCGTTGAAATATGCGGAATAAACACTTCCGAGCTGCCGAAGCTGTCGCACAAAGAGACGATAGAACTGCTTAAAAAGGCGCAGAAGGGCGACAGTCAGGCACGCGACGAATTTCTTATGGCAAATATGCGGCTGGTGCTGAGCATAGTGGGACGGTTCCACGGCAAGAAAGAGAGCGCCGACGATATTTTTCAGGTAGGCTGCATAGGGCTGATCAAGGCGATGGAAAATTTCGATCCCGGCCTTAATCTCCGGTTTTCGACTTACGCCGTCCCGATGATTATAGGCGAAATACGTCGCTTTCTGCGCGACTGCTCGCCGCTGAGAGTGAGCCGCTCGATACGCGATACCGCTTACCGTATTCTACAGACGCGCTCCGATCTCGAATCGGAATCGGGAGCCGAAGCCGGTCTGGAGGATATTTCCAAAGCGATGAACCTGCCATTAAAAGACGTGGTGTTCGCGCTGGACGCGATAAGCGATCCCGTGTCCCTTTACGATCCCGTCTATCACGACGGCAACGAAACGCTCATGATAATGGATCAGATAGGCGACGTTAAAAACAGCGACGAAAACTGGATCACCGGCGTCTCTCTGTCCGAAGCCATGGGCAAGCTGAGCGATCGGGAAAGACAGATCCTTATGCTGAGATTCTACGAGGGAAAAACGCAGATTGAAGTGTCGGAAGAAATAGGCATTTCTCAGGCTCAGGTGTCGCGTCTGGAAAAAAACGCGATCAACGTGCTCAAGAAAAACGTCTGAAAAGCATGAACGTCCGTGTCAGGACGTTCTTTTTTTACCTCCGCCGTTTTCGTTTTTTAACCGTGCCTTATAACTGACCGTGCCGCTCTCGTTTTTAAGCCGCGCCCTGCCTCTTAAGACCGCAGTGTTTTGCATTATGCGCCGTTTTAAGCAATATCCGACTCACAGCTTGTTTTTAAAGAACGAGCAGTCGGCGTCATAATAGACGAAAGCCGCCGCGCTCGACCACGCCTGCAGCGTCGAGCCCGTGGCGCAATAGGGCGAAAAGTATTCGACGGGTGTAAAGCTGCCCCGCTCGGTATTGTATTTGAACCATCTGGTAAGCGGATACGACCAGTCCATGCCGTACATTTTAAGCGCATAGGCGTACATCGCTGACCAGTAAGGCCAGTCCGCCCCGTTATGATAGTCGAATGGGCGCGAGGACTTGTTGACAGCCGCGTCTATGCGCGAGTACGGCGGATAGACGCACATAACTCCGAAATCGACGGGCATACTGTTTCTGCTCTCGAGAAGCTGCCGGGCGCGCCGCAACATTCTGACCGCGCGCTCTTCCGGCGCTATACCGAATACGGCGGCAAGCACGGTATCTATCGAAAGGTTGGATTCCGTGAAGTCGTCGTTCTTGTAATTGACGTAATAGCCGGCGGCGTCGTCCCACAGAATTTTGTTAATCGCTTTGCATACTCTCCCGTATTCGGCAAGATAATTTTCCGCACGCGGACAGCCTTTTGCCGCCAGCAGTTTATACAGGCAGAACAGCGCGCGCGCATACAGTATTTCGTCGTAAGCGACGTAGCCGTAACGGTTGACTTCGTCCGCCCAGTCGCGGCGGTTGAATCTGCCGCATTTTACCGAAAGACCGCTGCCGTCGCACGTCCGGCTCAGTTTGTTTACGACCTTTTCCGCTTTTTCGCACACCGTCGTTCCGCCCCATTTTTCGTCGAGCAGAGAAAGATCGCCGGTATTGTTAACGTAATCGTAAACCATCATACAGTAAAACGACGGGCTGTCGTAATGGTCGCTCCACCACGACGAAAAATCGCACAGCACCGCGGACGGGCAGCTCCCGTCGTCGCCTATTCCGCGGCTGAGCGCGGCTATCTGGTCGCGCACTTTGTCGGTGTGCCCGTTATACATTGCAAGCACCGTAAAATAAGAATCGCGGTAATACGTCCTGACCGGCGACACATATCGGCAGCCGGCCGTAAACGCCCTGAAGTCCCCTATCTCCTTAAAATTCTCCAGCGCGCAGAAGAACGCCGAGCAGTACTGTGCCTTCTGCTCTTCGGTCGCCGCCGAAACTGGAATATCGACGTCGAGAAACTCGCGGTCACATTCGCTCTCGTACAGGTCGAAATCCTTAAGCAGCCCGCTTGCCGGCTTATCGGAGAACGCATAAGCGATTCTGTATTCGGCTTGCCCGACCGTCTCCGTCTCGTCGAAAACAACCGACTCGTTGTCCGGCAGGCAGCTGAACCTTCTGTCGGAAGCGAAGCGGAAACCGTTCGAGTAATCGCCCGTAAATCCGTCGGCGGCAGTCAGCGCGCAGTCGGCGGCGCCGCGCATATAAAAGGCTATCTTTACTCTTACGGCGCCTCTAGATTTAAGCGAAATCCGGGTGAACGCGCACGGGCGGTCGCGGTGCAAAAATGGCTTTATCTTTATTTCCGCCACGTCTGAAGTATATGAGACGGTCTGTATCCTGCCGTACATTTCCACCGTCTTTTCCGCGTCAAAAGGAAGCTCTCGTCCGTCGATAAAAATTTTCAGCGCGGCGCCGGCAAGCTCGTGCGTCCCCTCGTTTAGCACGGAGTATCGCGTAAAGCACCCCTTACCGTCAAACCTGACCGAAATGCCGTTGTTCGCCACGTCGTACATGACGTTCTCGTAAGCCTGCGCGTCGCATACCGTTTTTCCGTCTTTAAAATACGTTTTCATACCTCAATCCCTCGGAGAATATCCTCCTGTAGCGATACCTTTATATATAACAAAAATTCAATTTTATTTCAATAAGATCTGATCATGATGGCAGAATGGTTACCGATTGCGTTCTTACGGTTTAAGGACGGGGCGATTGCAAAAACGTAATTGACCGAAGTCCGGGATAAACAGATAAGGGCGCAAGATGCGCCCTTATACCCGGTCTGGTGGAAGTAACAGGGCTCGAACCTGTGACCCCCTGCTTGTAAGGCAGATGCTCTCCCAACTGAGCTATACTTCCATGCGACGGTGTTTATTATATCATACCCGTTTTGTCTTGTAAAGCGATTTTCAGTCAAACGCAAAAATGATTTTAAAAAATGCGCCTTGCCGAAACGCGCTATGCCGCGCTCCGGCCGAATTCCGTTAAAATCGCAACGGAAAGTTGCATTTTCGCGGTAGCGGTGATATAATACGTTTAAGTTTAAAATCAACCGAGGAGAAAAGCAATGCGCAAGCTTGTTCTTAACATACTGAGCGATACCGGCCTTACGCCTATAAAACAGCTCGAAATAATGAAAGACGTGGGCTGGGACGGATATTTCGACTCCCCGGCGGGCACTGATTTTCAAGATACGGCCGATTTCGCGCAAAAAATCGGCTTATTTCATCAATCGGTGCACGCCCCTTTCAAAAACGCTGCGCTCATGTGGGAGGAAAACGAGTCGGGCGACGAAGAAACGGCGCGCCAGACAGAGCTTATCCGCGCTTGCGCCGACCGCGGCGTTCCCCTTATAATAATGCATACTATTATCGGAATGGATAAACATTCGCCTTGCGCCATAGGTTCGGAACGGTTCGGAAAAGTTTTTGAAGAAGCCCGTCGGCTCGGCGTAACGATAGCGCTTGAAAACACCGAAGGTGAGGAATATCTCGAGCGGCTGATGACCGATCACCGCTCAAACGGCGCAGTGAGGTTCTGCATCGATACCGGTCACGAAATGTGTTATAACGGCCGCCGCGACCTTATCGGAAAGTACGGCGACAGGCTTGTTTGCACTCATCTTAACGATAATATGGGTCAGACCGGCGACGCCGTAACGTTTCTGGACGATTCGCACATGATGCCTTTCGACGGAACGGCCGACTGGAGCGACATTGCTTTGAGACTGAATAAAGCGGGCTATACGGGCGACCTTACGTTTGAAATAGCGTATAAAAGCAGACAGCAGCGCGACACGCATAAGATATACGAAAGCCTCGACTACCGAGGTTTCATTGCTCTGGTACTGGAAAAAGCGCGCAAATTTGCAGCGCTGCTTGACAAAAAAGCCTGATGCTTTCCCGTACCGCCCGATTCCTGCCCGATTTCTTATACCGCTGCCGCCACGCGGCCTTAAACGAAAACAATCCGGCTTCCGTTATACGGACGCCGGATTGTTCTGTAATTTCCCTGATAAAGTTATCGCGTTATCGCATACCTTTTACTGTCCGGAAACAGCGGCGATAAGCGCTTCCTTGCGCTCGATAAGACGCGCTTTTGCAGCCGCAATATCGTCTCCGAACGTCTCCTCGAATTTTGCGAACGCTCCGTCCTTTGCGGAGTTAACGGCCTCGTCAAAAGCCTCCGCATTGTCGGTAAGAGCGGTTTTTATCTCGTCCGGCATCGCGCTTTCCAGGTTTTCCAACTGCGTTTCGACCGCTCTCATCGCAGTAACGGCGGCGCTTACGGCGGCGTCGGCCGTACCGGCGGCGATCTTTATAGCCGCCTCGGCAGTCTCATAAGCCGCCTCTTTCGCCCGCAATACAAGTTCGGCAGCGGCCTTTTCGGCGCTGTCCTCCATGCTTTCGACTATGCTGCGCTGCTTCTGCAATTCCGCCTTTTTCCCGTACAGCTCGTCAAGCGCCTGCTGGTACGCCGAATCCGCCGAAACGAAATATTCATACCTGGCGTTTTCGACAGCGTTTATAAGCTCGCCGTAGCTGTCGAGAGCCTGCGAGTAAGCCTGTTTTACGGCGGCGTAAGCGTCGCCCAAGCCTTCGATGACCGCCTTGGTGGCGTCGCGGCCGGCCAGATCGATACGGTACTCTTTAGCCGCGTAATATGCGTCGCGCAGCGATTGGGTGATAAGTTCGGCGCACTCTATGCGCTCGAGACGCAGCCGGTAAATTATCTCGTTTTCGCTCATGTTCTCAAGCTGTTCGTCTGTCAGAGTGGGGTCGCACGCCTTCAGCATCTCGCGCAAAGCTTCCGTTCCAAGAGCCTGAACCTGCGAAACGACTGCGTTAAGTCCGAACTTTTCCGCCGCTTTTTCCGCCGCCTGCTTTACGCTGCCGTAAAGCTCCGCAGCTGCCTCGGCGTCGCCCGAAACGCTTATCCTTATACCGTTCGAGTCGGCTGAAGCCTCGCCCTTTACGAGATACCCCGTCTCTGCGGAAACCGAGACCATAAGTTCAACCGCGTCGTCTGCGGTCTTGCCAACGAACGCCTCTCCCGCTATTATGAGGCTGCCGTCGTCGTTAAGCGCCGTCACGCTTACGACTTTGTTGTCGCCGTCGAGCATAAATTCCACACCGGGATTAATCTCTACAGTCATGCGCGTAGTGGTATCGTCGCTTTTGCCGCAGCCCGTCAACGGGAACGCCATGGCGGCGACAAGTGCGCACATAAGTGCAATAAGCGTTTTTTTCATAACATACCCTCCTTTAATATCGGCGAGGCTGTGCCGCCTGCCTTTTGGCCTGTACGTCTATTAAACACATTAAACGCGCGTTTTATTGTCCGTAAGGAAATTTTTCTCAGATTTTTTCCGCTACGGATATAAGATGCGATATATAATCCTCCGAGTTTATCTCCTCGCGCGCCTGAGAGCAGTACGCCGCGGCAACGCTCACGCGCATAGCCGCTTTACCCTTTAACATATCATACGCCTTCCGTGCATATTCGGCTGCCGTTACGGGGAGCGAGACCAGCGAATCCATCGTTCGGGCGATCGTATCCGACAGTCCGCTGTCGCCGGCGGCTAACGCGCATAACCTGTCCGCCAAAGCGCCGGCAAGCGTATCGAACATCGAGCCGAGCTGGGAAGCGAGACTGCCGAATTCGTCTATGAGCGCCATGCATTCCGAATACAGTTTTTCTGTGTCGAGCAGCTTGTACCAATGATCCCACAATATGCTCAGTTCGGCCGCGTTGTCTATACTCTGACCGTAAGCCGCCCGGTAACGCTCGAGCGCGCTCTCCATTTCCGCTATCGTTCCGCAGAACTCTTCGCTCACGCCACCGCTGTCTCGAACCGACCAATAATCCTTGAACAGCAGCCCCGGATTATCCGGATGGGACTTTATCTGCTCGTTGAGACTGTCTATTTCGCTTAAAGCGCTCTGTTTTCCGCACAGCAGTTCGTAAAGCGAAGCGGTGGCTGACGCCGCGAAATCGGCAAACGCCTCCGCATAGCTTTCGGCAACGGACGCCTCGTCCGTTCCGCTTATTTCTGAGTCTAGAACGAGCGTAGGCAGCGCGCCGACCAGTCCGGCAAGCGCCCGGCCGCCGTCCGCGTCGAACCCCAGCTCCTTTGCCAGCGCGGCGGGCGAACAGGGCTTAGCCAGAGCGGCGGCATAAACGCCCTCGGAGCGCAAAAATTCTCCCGCCGCCTCGGAAAGCGTAAGCGCAAGCTTTTGCGAACGCGCTGCGGAATCGTTCGCTGTTTTTATGGATATTACCGAACCGTCTGTAATATAACCGGTATAAAAAGCGCGGCGCGTAAGCATGGCTACGGCTTGCGCGGCGTCCGTCCCTATAAGCGACGAAACGAAATCGCCGTCGGCAAGAATTATATCGCCGTCTTCGTCTGCGCTGAAAACGCCCGTAACGATATTGCCGCCGTCGGCAGTCAGTCTCAGAGAAGGGTTTATGTCGACCGTTATAACGCTGCAGTCTGCCGGTTTCTGCACGGCATAGCTAACCGCCGGAACTGCGGCCGCCGTCATGACGCATATAGCCGCCGCGACAGCGGCTAACACTCGCGGAACGCGGCTGACGCGGTCTGCCCGGCCACGCGAAGGCAAAGGCGCGTCCTCCAGCTCGGGCGACAGCGGCGGAACCAGCCGGCCGAGATCGTCTATAAGCATCTTTTCCGTTTTGTTACGCATGCCCTTCCTCCTTTTCAATATATTCGCGCATTTTCGCTATGGCCTTTTTGTATCTGGCGGTTACGGTTCCCAGCGGAATTTTCTTCATATCGGCTATTTCCCTGTGCTTGTATCCCCACAGCACATGAAGGATAACCGTCTCGCGTTCGGCGTCGCGCAGGGTGTTAAGCGCGTCAAACGCCGTTCCCTGAAGCGGCCGGTCGTATGAACGCAGCTGCGCGGCGGCTTCGAGAGGGCTTTCGCGTTTTCTGCGCGACAGCTCGTTAAGCGCGTGATTCTTGGCGATCTGCAGCATCCATGCGCGCGCGTCCGTTCCCGGCCTGTACTGAAGGCAGTTTGTCTTTACCTTAACGTACACGCAGTGCACCGCGTCCTCAGTGTCGGCGCGATCGGCGTAGTAGGCGTAAAGAAAGGCATAAAGCCCGCGCACGGTGGCCTCATACAATCGGGCGAACGCCCCGTTATCTCCCGCCTGCATATCAGTCAGGCAGCGGTCCAGATCTCTTTTGTTCAATGTAATACGCTCCGTCGCCCTTCCCGCTTTGTATATTAAACAATCGTGGAAGCTTTTTTATTGCGCAAAAAATCAAAAAAGCCGGCCGAATCGATACGGCCGGCGATCGTTACCGATCAGCAAATTTCCAGATATTCGTCGTAAGTTGTGTCGCGGTCAAAGACCTTGGTATTGTCTATCTCTATAATACGGTTGGCGACCGTCTGTATAATTTCCTCGTCATGGGTAATGAAAAGCATATTGCCTTTAAAATTGGTCATGCCCTTATTGAGCGCCGTGATACTCTCCAGATCGAGATGATTGGTCGGCTCGTCGAATATAAGGAAATTAGCGCCGGAAAGCATCATTTTGGAAAGCATACAGCGCACTTTTTCGCCGCCGGAAAGAACCTTGGCTTTTTTGAGCGCTTCCTGTCCGGAAAACAGCATACGCCCCAGCCAGCCGCGCAGATATTCCTCGTACTTGTCCTTGCTGAACTGAGCGAGCCACTCGACAAGATTAAGATCCACTCCGTCGAAATAGCTGTCGTAATTCTGCGGCATATACGCGGGGATTATGGTCTGTCCCCACTTTACCTGCCCTGCATCCGGCGTTTGGAGTCCCATGATGCAGTCGAACAGCATGGAAACCGTCTGGGATTTGGAGCAGATGAACGCTATCTTGTCGTCGTGCTTGAGCTTGAAGCTTATATTTTCGAAAAAGCCTTTCTTTGTGAGCCCTTCGACGGTAAGAATCTCGTTGCCTATCTCGCGCTCGAACTTGAAGTCGATATACGGATACTTTCTGCTCGAAGGGCGAATGTCCTCGAGCTGTATCTTTTCCAGCTCGCGCTTGCGGCTGGTGGCCTGCCGCGACTTGCTCGCGTTGGCGGAGAAGCGCTGTATAAACTCCTGCAGCTCCTTGGCGCGCGCTTCCAGCTTTTTATTCTGCTCCTTTGCCTGGCGCAGAGCGAGCTGACTCGACTCGTACCAGAAATCGTAGTTGCCGACGTATATTCGAATCTGCTTGAAATCCACGTCGCATATGTGCGTGCAGACGCGGTTGAGAAAATGCCTGTTATGCGAAACTATGATAACGGTGGTCTCGTCCAGCGTCATGATATAGTCTTCCAGCCACTTGACCGTCTTGGCGTCGAGATTGTTGGTAGGCTCGTCGAGTATCAGAATGTCGGGCTTGAAGAACAGCGCCTGCGCGAGCAGTATCTTGACTTTGATTTTGTAGTCGATGTCCGACATCTGCGTATAGAACAGCGACTGATCGACCTTAAGACTGTTAAGCAGCGTTTCCGCCGACGACTCGGCTTCGTAGCCGTTCATATCCGCGAACTCGCTTTCAAGCTCGCCGGCGCGCACGCCGTCCTCGTCCGAAAAATCGGGCTTGGCGTAAAGCGCGTCGCGTTCCTTCATTACTTCTACCAGCCTTTTGTGTCCGGCCATTACGGTCTCGAGGGCGGTAAGCGAATCGTAAGCGTTCTGATTCTGCTGAAGAACAGACATACGCTCGTTTTTATCGACGGTAACGTCGCCCTTATTGGGCTCGAGCTCTCCGGAAAGAACCTTTAAAAACGTCGATTTGCCGGCGCCGTTCGCGCCGATAACGCCGTAACAGTTGCCGCGTGTGAATTTGAGATTGACGTTTTCGAACAGCACTCTGCTGCCGAACTGCAAAGTAACGTTGTTTACGTTGATCATGCGGTGAAAAACCTCGCAAAAAAAATGCAATCCCAACGTGAAAGGCGTCGGGATTGATCGAAAATACCTTTTAAAATTATTCGGCCTTGAACGGCATCAGCGCCATATGACGGGCGCGTTTGATGGCGACGGTCAGCTCGCGCTGGTGATGAGCGCACACGCCGGACGAACGGCGGGGAACGATCTTTCCCTTTTCGGTAACGAAACGCTTAAGACGCGCTACGTCTTTATAATCGATATGCTCCACCTTTTCGGCGCAGAACAGACATACTTTCCTCTTAACCGGACGGCGGACCTTCTTGCCCTTATCGTCGGCGTCCGCTACGGCTTTATTGTTTCTTTTATCCATTTTAATACAACTCCTGAAATTTCGATTGATAATCGTTCGGTAGCGCGGCGGTCAGAAAGGCAGCTCGTCGTCTACCGGCTCGAGATCGGCGACCGGCTTTTTGTGAGCGGCTTTAGGAGCCGGGGAAGCCGATTCGGAATCGCTGCGCGACGACAGAAATTCCACGTCGTCGGCAACTACGTCGAGCGTATAACGCTTATTGCCTTCCTTATCGTCGTAAGTGCGCGACTGCAAAGCCCCGACAACGGCGACCTTGCGCCCCTTGCTCAGATATTTTGCGCAGTTTTCCGCAGTTCCGCGCCATACCGTGATGTTGATGAAATCGGCCTCTCTCTCTCCTGCCGAGTTGGTGAAGTTGCGGTTGACCGCTATCGAAAACGTGCAGACCGATACGCCGCTCTGCGTCGTCCTCAGCTCGGGATCGCGCGTCAGGTTGCCGATTAACATTACTTTGTTCATAATTAACTCCTGAAAAACTCTACGCTTTTGTGACCATGAAACGCACAACCGCGTCCGTGATTCTCATCTGTCTTTCAAGCTCTGCGGGAAAATCGGGATTGCCCGTAAAACTCATAAGCACATAGTAGCCTTCGCTCTTGAAATTGATCGGATAGGCGAGACGTTTCATTCCCCATTTGTTGACCTCGGCTTCGCCGCCGTTATCGGTGACAAGTTTGGAGAACTTTTCGACGTTCGCACTGTACTCCGCCTCTTCAAGACCGGGCGCGAGAATATACAGAACCTCGTACTTATTCATTTCGATACCTCCTTTTGGACTTCGACCCCGCGTCTGCCGCGGAGTAAGGAAACCTGTTTCAACGAAACAAGCTTATAGATTATAGCATATTTATTGCGCAAAATCAAGCGTTTTATATGCCGTTACGCTTTTTTTACCGCGCGGCGGTCGTATATCTTTTACTTCCGGTGTGTCGCACGCCGCCGCTTTTCCTGCCGCGCGGCGGTCAGATGCTTACTTAATCGCTTTATTTCCTATACTTATTCTGAAGCGCTTTAAGCATCTCGTCCAGACTCTGCCGCCGGTTTTCCCTTCCGTCGCGTTCCGCGCGCTGTCTGTCGCGCGGCCTGTCGTCGCGGCGCTCCCTGCGCGGCGGTTCCGTGCGCGGCGCGGCGCCCGAAGCCTGCTTTATAGACAGACTGATGCGTTTTTTGTCCGTATCGACGCCTATTACCTTGACTTTTACCACGTCGCCCACCTTCAGCGCTTCGGACGGGTGTTTTATATAGTTGTTGGATATTTCGGAGATATGCACGAGCCCGTCCTGATGAACGCCTATATCGACGAACGCGCCGAAGTCTATAACGTTTCTCACCGTTCCGGTAAGCTCCATGCCCGGCTTGAGGTCCTTAAGATCCATAAGATCCGCTCTGAGAACGGGCGGCGGCAGCTCGTCGCGCACGTCGCGTCCGGGTTTTTCCATCTCTTTGAGCATATCGGTAAGCGTAGGTACGCCCACTCCCAACTGAGCCGCGACCGCTTCTGTACCCCTTGCCTTTACCTTGTCGGCAAGTCCCTTTATGCGTCCCTCGCGCACAGCGGCGTCGTCGAGACCGAACTCGGCGAGCAGTTTTTCCGCGGCGCCGTAAGCCTCGGGATGAACGGCGGTATTGTCCAGCACGTTTTCTCCTGACGGTATACGCAGAAAGCCGGCGCACTGTTCGAAAGCTTTGGGGCCGAGTTTGGGTACTTCCATAAGCTGGCTGCGACGGGTGAAAGGTTTGACTTTGCGGTACTCGACTATGTTCTTGGCGACCGAAGAATTGAGGCCGGAAACGTATGAAAGCAGCGACTGCGAGGCGGTATTGAGATCGACGCCCACGCTGTTTACGCAGTCTTCCACCACGCCCTCGAGCACCTCGGTCAGCCGCTTCTGCGGCATATCGTGCTGATACTGCCCGACGCCTATCGATTTCACGTCTATTTTAATGAGCTCGGCAAGCGGATCGAGCAGACGGCGCGCTATAGATACCGCGCTGCGAGTGGTCACATCGAACTCAGGGAATTCCTCCGCCGCCAGTTTGGAAGCTGAATAGACCGAAGCGCCGGCTTCGTTGACTACTATATAGCCCAGACCATCGATGCCGCTTTTTCCGATCATATCGGCGATAAATATTTCCGACTCCTTGCTGGCCGTGCCGTTGCCTATCGATATTACGCGCACGCCGTACTTCTTTATGAGCCGCATGAGCTCCGCCGCCGACCGTTCGGTGTCGTTGCGCGGCGGCGTGGGATATACGACAGTATGGTCAAGCACGTTGCCGTTTTCGTCTATGACGGCTATCTTGCAGCCGGTGCGGTAACCGGGATCGAAGCCCATAATCACCTTGCCTTTAAGCGGCGGCTGCATGAGCAGCGGTCTGAGATTGACCTCGAACATCTTTATCGCCTGCTCGTCCGCCTTGTCCGTAAGCTCTCCGCGCACTTCGCGCTCCACTGAAGGGAATATCAGCCTGTCGTAGGAATCGGCTATCGCCTCTTCCATGATCGCGTTGAACGGGCTGTTTTTCAAGAACGCCTTTCTTATCTCGTTAAGAGCGAGCTCGGTATCGAGTTCTATCACGGCCTTTAAACATTCGTCCTTTTCGCCGCGGTTTATTGCAAGAATCCTGTGCGAAGGCAAAGTTCTGACTTTTTCTCTGAAGTCGTTATAGGTCTCGTAAATTCCGCGCTTCGGATTGTCCTCTTCCCCTGCCGCCCTGACGACAAGCTCGCCCTCCGAATGTAACATCTCGCGCAGTTTTTTCCTCAGCTCGGCGTCGTCGGAAATACGCTCGGCGATTATGTCCTTAGCTCCGGATATAGCGTCGGCGGCGGTTTCAACGCCCTTTTCAGCGTCGACGAAACTCTCCGCAAGAGCGGCGATATCGTCGCATTCGCCCTGCGCCCATATAATATCGGCAAGCGGTTCCAGTCCGCGCTCGACCGCAACCGACGCGCGAGTCTTTTTCTTCTGCTTGTACGGCCGGTAAATATCCTCCGCCTCGGTCATCGTCTGCGCCGCTTCCAGCGCCGCGGCAAGCTCGTCGGTCCATTTTCCCTGTCCCTCTATCGACGCGCGGATCTCTTCCTTCCTGTTGATCAGATTATTGAGATAAGTAAGACGGTCCGCGAACTCTCTCAGCACCTGATCGTCGCAGCCGCCGTGCATCTCCTTGCGGTAACGCGCAATGAACGGAATCGTATTCCCTTCGTCGATCAGCCTGATGATATTGGCCGCGTACTCGTAGCGGAGTCCGAACTCCTGCGACAGTTGTAAAGCTTTGTCCATAATTCCTCGCTAAAACAGTGATATATCGTTAAGTATACCAAAAAACAAAACGGAAATCAAGCTTTACAACCGAAAAAAACTCCGTTTTATTTGACATAAAACGCGCCCGTCCGCGCCCTATCAGCCATACCATCGCTGCTTGCTTGCGCCGCCATTTCCCTCATCCCATCGCTGCTTACTTGCGCCGCCATTTCCCTCATACCCTCGTTGCTTGCTTACTCCGCCATTTCCCTCATACCATCGCTGCTTACTTGCGCCGCCATTTCCCTCATACCATCGCTGCTTGCTTACTCCGCCATTTCCCTCATACCATCGCTGTCGGCGTGCTTCGCCGCACGGTCTTTTTTCAGTAAGGCGCGCATATAAATAAGGTATGGAAAACGTTAAAATCAACGAAAAAAAGATAAAGCGTCCTCATTCAGTCAGGATAGAAAACAGATCGGGCGGCACGGTAAGCGGCGTGGAAAAACTAGTAAGCGCTACCGCCGACGAAATCGCGCTTATTACGTCCGAAGGCGGACTTACCGTCACCGGCGCGGATATAAAGCTCGAACGCTATTCCGTAGAGGACGGAAACCTGACCTTCAGCGGCAAAGTAAACGCCGTAAAGTATTCCGGAGCGAAAGTTCCTCTTATCAAGCGCATATTCAAATGAACTGGCAGTCGGCCGTGGCGGCTATCGCAGCCGGAGCAGTTATTTGCCCCGTTTATTTTTTGCTGACTGCCGCCGGAAAAAGGAGCGGTCTTAAGGCCGTGCGCGCGGCGCTCGATGTTATATGCGGAATGGCTGCCTCACTCGCCGCCGTTGCGACCGCTTTTATTTTCAACGACGGTATAGTAAGCTTTTACATACCGCTTTTCGAGTGTTTTGGATTTTTTACCGTGCGCGCGGTATGCTCTCTTTCGGTTGACATTTTACGGCGCAGAAGGTAAAATATACCGTAAACATATCATTGGCGGTATAATATGATAAACGTAGTTCTGGTAGAACCCGAGATCCCGTCAAACACGGGCAATATTTCACGCACCTGCGCAGTAACGGGAGCGCGCCTGCATCTTGTCAGGCCGCTCGGCTTCGACATAAGCGATAAAGCGGTCAAACGCGCCGGACTGGATTACTGGGACAAGCTCGACCTTACGGTTTACGACAATCTGGACGACTTTTTCGCGCGCAATCCCGACAGACGTATGTTCTATCTGTCGACAAAAGCTTCCAGACGTTATACGGACGTATGCTTTCCGGACGATTGCTGGCTGGTTTTCGGCAAGGAGACCAAAGGACTTCCCGAGCATATAATTTTCTCCAATCCCGACACCGCTCTGCGTATCCCGATGGGATCGGGGCTGCGCTCGCTTAA
>CASFJH010000027.1 GCA_949294845.1 uncultured Bacillota bacterium
TCCTTTACCAGCCAGTTTTCCAGTCTGCCGGCGCGGTCGCGCGGAACTCCCACCGTGACCGCGAGATATTTCTTCTCGAAAGCGCCTTCTTTCATCTGCTCGGCAAGGCGCGCCGCAGCTTTTGAGGTTTTAGCAAACACCATCACTCCGCCGGTAGGACGGTCGAGCCGATGCACCAGTCCCACGAACACGTTTCCCGGCTTGGCGTACTTTTCTCTGATGTACTCCCTGACTGCGGTAAGAAGATCGCGGTCGCCCGAACTGTCGGCCTGCGTTGGCATATTCTGCGGCTTGACCACCACGATCAGATGATTGTCTTCGTAAAGTATTGTAAGGTTATCTTCCATCTTTAATGCGGCTTTCCTCTCCGACCGCGTTATCGCGGCTTTTTACCGACCGCTTCGGGCGGTCCACATCGCGCTGCATCCGCACGGCAGCACTATGCCTTCGCGCGTGGGCAACACTACTTCATATCCTTCATGCCGTCCCTGAGGCAGACACAACGACAATATATTGTCCATTACCGACGGCTGCAGTCCCGTCGTGTAACTGTTGAGCAGAAAGAACAGCGGATCGTCGGACAGCACGGACGACGTCAGCTCAACCAGCTCGTAAAGGTTGTCCTCCAGCTTCCACGTCTCGCCGCCGGGGCCGCGGCCGTAGCTGGGCGGATCCATTATCACTGCGTCGTAACGGTTGCCGCGCCTTTTCTCGCGTGAGACGAACTTAACGCAGTCGTCCACTATATACCTTACGGCGTCCTGCGCCACGCCCGAAAGCGTGCAATTGGTATGCGCGCGGTCGACCATGCCGCGTGCGGCGTCGACGTGAGTCACTTTCGCGCCGGCGGCCGCGCAGGCAACCGTCGCTCCGCCGGTGTAGGCGAACAGGTTGAGCACTCTTACAGGACGTCCGGCGCCTTTTATCAGCGCCGCCATGCGATCCCAGTTGACCGCCTGTTCGGGGAACAGGCCCGTATGCTTGAACCCCATGGGTTTTATCAGAAAACGCAGCTTGCCGTAGGTTATCTCCCACTCGGACGGAAACGGTCTGATCGTCTGCCATGCGCCGCCGCCGGCGCTGCTGCGGTTGTATCTGGCGTTAAGCCCGCGGTACGACGCAAGATCGAACCGCGCCTTCCATATCGCCTGCGGATCGGGTCTCAGCAGTACGACGTCGCCCCAGCGCTCGAGTTTTTCGCCGCCGCCGGTCGCCAGCACTTCGTAATCGGCCCAGCCGTCGGCTATCATGCCTTCTTTACTCCCAGCCTGACGTTCTTTCCGTTGATGTCGTAAACCGTTCCGTCGCCTCGCACGACCGCGTCGGCCAGCACATCGGCGCAGATGTCTTTGCCCATTTCGGCGAAGACTTCTTCTATCTCGCTGTCGCCGTCATACGAAAGAATTATGTGGTCGGTGACTTCGAAACCGCTCTCCTTGCGAAGATTCTGCACCTTGCTTACTATCTCGCGCGCATAGCCCTCTTTCCTGAGCTCGGGCGTTATCGCGGTATCGAGTATGACCGTCATGCCGCCATCGCTTTCGGCGGTAAAGCCGGGCTTGTTTACCGAGCTCACCAGCAGATCCTCGGGCGCAAGGCTCACCTTGTCGCCGTCAACGTCGAACTCGTAATTCACTCCGTCGGCGGCCGCTTTTGCGGCGGCTTCGCCGTTTGCGGCGAGATGCGCGCGTATCTTGCCCACCTTGACACCGTATCTAGGGCCTACCGCCTTGAGATTGGGCAGCACGCTGTACGTTACGAATCCGCCGCCGTCCGCAATGAATTCGACCTTTTTGACGTTAAGCTCTCCGGCAATTATGTCGAGCATTTCCTTACGGACTTTTCTCGATCCGGAAATGTAAAGAGCGCCGAGCGGCTGACGGTTCTTTACCGAAGCCGCGTTGCGCGCCGCGCGGCCGAGGTTGGCGGCGAGAATCGCCACCTCCATATCGGCTTCGAGCGCCTTGTCGACGTATCGCGCGTCAGCCGCCGGATAATCGGTCAGATGCACCGATTCGGGCGCCGACGGATCAACGCCGGCCGTAATGTTGCGGTAAATGCTTTCGGCGACGAACGGCGTAAACGGCGCAGTCAGCCTCGCCATAGTGTCAAGCACAGTATAAAGCGTCATAAACGCCGCGATCTTGTCGTCGTCCATCGCGCTCGTCCAGTATCTGTCGCGGCAGCGGCGCACATACCAGTTGGAAAGCTCGTCGGTAAACGCGGTCATGGCGCGAGCCGCCTCGGTAATCTTGTAAGAGGCGAGACTTTCGTCGACGAACGCCGTAAGCGAATTGAGCGCCGACAGCACCCACCTGTCCATTACCGACAGCCTGCAGTCGCCGAGACGGTAGCGCGTGGGATCGAATTTGTCTATCTCGGCGTACAGGACGTAGAAGGAGTAAACGTTCCACAGCGTGCCGAGGTACTTGCGCTGCGCCTCGACCACCGCTTCGGGATAAAAGCGGCTGGGCAGCCAGGGCGCGCTGCCGGTGTAGAAATACCACCTTACGGCGTCGGCGCCCTGTTTGTCGAGCACCGACCAAGGATCGATTACGTTTCCCTTGTGCTTGGACATTTTGATGCCGTCCTTGTCGCAGACGTGACCGAGCACTATGCAGTTTTTAAAAGGCGACCTGTCGAACAGCAGCGTGGAAATCGCCATAAGGGTATAGAACCATCCGCGCGTCTGATCCACCGCTTCGGAAATGAAGTCGGCGGGAAAAGTCTTTTCGAACAGGTCCTTGTTCTCAAAAGGATAATGGTATTGCGCGAAAGGCATCGAGCCGGAGTCGAACCAGCAGTCGATGACTTCGGGAGTGCGGTGCATCGTCCTGCCGCAGACGGGACATTTGAACGTGATTTTATCCACATACGGCTTATGCAGCTCGATATCCTCTATGCCGGCCAGCTCCTTAAGCTCGGCCTTGCTCCCCACGGCATGAACGTGGCCGCATTCGCATACCCAGAGCGGCAGAGGCGTGCCCCAGTACCGCTCGCGCGACAGTCCCCAGTCGATGACGTTCTCCAGAAAATTGCCGAAGCGGCCTTTGCCTATGGAATCGGGATACCAGTTGACGGTGGCGTTGTTTTTGAGCAGTCTGTCGCGCACTTCGGTCATACGGATAAACCACGTCGAGCGCGCGTAGTACAGCAGCGGCGTGTCGCATCTCCAGCAGAACGGATAGCTGTGCTCGTAAAGCGGGGCCTTGAGCAGAAGTCCGCGCGCGTCGAGATCTTTAAGTATCCACTTGTCTGCGTCCTTGCAGAAAACGCCCGTAATTTCGCCGCAGCCGCTCTTGAATTTACCGCGGTCGTCTACCAGCTGCACAAACGGCAGACCGTACTTGCGCCCCACGCGTGCGTCATCCTCGCCGAACGACGGAGCTATATGCACGACGCCCGTGCCGTCGGTGAGAGTAACGTAACCGTCGCAGACCACGCGGTAAGCGTTCTTCTGCTCGCCGGCATAGGTGTAAAGCGGTTCGTACCCGATGCCCTCGAGCTCGGCGCCTTTGACCGTTCTGACGATCTCAATCTCGCCTTCGAACATAGTCGGAATGAGCTCTTTCGCCATGAGGTAAGTAACGCCGTCCGCACGGAAGTATGCGTACTCGTACTCGGGATTGACGCACAGCGCGACGTTGCTGGGCAAAGTCCACGGCGTGGTCGTCCACGCGAGAATATACCCGAAATCGGTTTTAAAACGCGCGACTGCCGACCGCTCCTTAACGTCCTTGTAGCCCTGAGCCACCTCGTGGCTGGAAAGCGCCGTGCCGCAGCGCGGGCAGTACGGAACTATCTTGTGTCCCTTATAAATCAGCCCTTTGTCGTAAATGGTCTTAAGCGCCCACCAGACAGACTCGATGTAATTATCGTCGTAGGTAATATAAGGATGTTCCATGTCGGCCCAGTATCCGACGCGTTCGGACATACGCTCCCACTCGCCCTTATATTTCCAGACGCTTTCCTTGCATTTGGCGATAAACGGCTCTATGCCGTATTTTTCTATATCCTGTTTGCCGTCCATGCCCAGCTGCTTTTCCACTTCGAGCTCGACGGGCAGACCGTGCGTATCCCACCCGGCTTTGCGCAGGACGTGATAGCCTTTCATGGTCTTGTAACGCGGAATTATGTCCTTGATGGTGCGCGTCAGTATGTGTCCTATATGCGGCTTGCCGTTTGCGGTAGGAGGTCCGTCGTAAAAGGAAAACTCTTCGCCTCCTTCGCGGCCGGCGACGCTCTTTTCAAAGATGCGGTTCTCTTTCCAGAAGTCGATGACTTGCTGTTCGCGCGCGGCGAAATCCAGATTTGGACTTACTTTTTCGTACATTTTTTATTCCTCTCGTATATTAACCCAGCAGGTAGCAGTAAATGGATATATACTGCAGCACGCTGCCTCCTATGACGAACAAATGCCATATGGCGTGATTCCACGGTATGCGCTTTATGCGGTAAAACAGTATGCCGACCGTATAAACGGCGCCGCCCAGCAGCATAAACATGAGCGTATGCCCCGGCATCTGAAGCAGCAGGTCTATGCGTATCACGCACGACCAGCCCATGATAACGTAGGCTATCATGCAGAACACTCTGAACCGCGCGACATTTATCGCGTTGAACACCACCACCAGTACCGCCATAGCCAGCACGACCGAAGCGATTACTATGCCCCATACTTCGGCGCTGCCGCCCATGCGCACCAGCCCTATCAGCATATACGGAGCGTATGTGCCGGCAATGACCAGCGCGATCGAGCAGTGGTCAAAGCGCCTGAACACCGCTCTCCTGCGATACCCTACCGGCATTGAGTGGTAAAGCGTGCTCATGACGTACATCGTTATGAGCGAGAACACATACAGCGCGACCGACGTAACGGCAAGCGGCTGAGCGCCGCTCAGAATGACGCGCCGCAACGCAAAGATACCTCCCGCGGCCGCAAGAAGCGCTCCGATAAGGTGCGTTATTATGTTAGCAGTTTCCTCGCCGCGCGAATAGGCGATCTGGTTAGCGCCGGCGACGGGGTTTTTTCCTTCAAGTTCGGTTTTTTCCAAGCATAAAACCCCATTTAAAAAATTTAATGCCGACCCTCTAACCGTAAGAGAGCTAGCATCGACCTGCGGAACAATACTTTATCGGCAACGCAAAGCTCTTTCCGCACGTTTCGTTAATATTGTAGCGCAATAACGATGCGGTTGTCAAGCGATTTGGTTAAAAGCCGCGCATTTATCGGAATATACCGCCGCGCCGCATTTGCCGCGGCGCAGCCGTCTGCGGCTGCGCCCGTCACATTTTGAGCGATTCGGCGTAAACGACGCTTTTTGCAATGCGGCGATCGGAAGCGGTGCGTTTTACCGCCTCTTTCATATCCAGCCCCATATCGAGGTAATGCCTGATATGCTCGGGTATCGTCGTTTTAGCGGTAAGCGCGGCGGCTTTTGACTGCGCCCCCTCGACTACTATTACCATTTCGCCTTTCACCGTAAAGGAAAACGCGTCGCCCAGTCTGCCGCGTATGACTTCCTCGTAAATTTTGGTTATTTCTCTTACAACGGCCACCTTGCGCGCGCCCAGCGCGGAATACAGAAATTCCAGATCGCCGGCTATGTTGTGAGGCGGACTGTAAAACACGAGCGTGGCTTCCACTTCGGCATATTTTTGGATAAACCGCTTTCTGTCGGAAGGTTTTTCGGGCAGAAACCCCGCCATGAGAAAGCTGTCCGCCGGCAGTCCCGAAAGCACCAGCGCATTTATAACGGCGCACGGACCGCTTACCACAGTGTACTCCAGACCGGCAGATATTGCCTCCTCTACGAGGATTCCGCCAGGATCGGAGATAAGCGGCATTCCGGCGTCGGACACAAGCGCTATGTCCTTGCCCTCTTTAAGGAGTCCTATCAGTCTTGCCGCAACGGTGCGCTCGTTATGCTTCTGATAGCTTATCAGCGGCTTGCGGATATTGAATTCGTTGAGCAGTACGCCCGTTCTGCGCGTGTCCTCCGCCGCGATAAAGTCAACCTCGTTGAGAACATCCACTGCGCGAAAGCTCATTTCCCGCATATTGCCTATAGGCGTAGCGACTATATATAACATATTTCTATCCTTCCGTGTATGCGCGCACCGTCCGTTGCGGCAGAACCTTCAGCCCCGGCCGGCCTCCGTAAACGCATTTGAGTAAAAACAGATGCGGAGGCTTGCCCTCCGCCGGCGTCAGTATCTGCAGAACCTTCGGCTCCAACCGCCGCTGCGAACACGCGGACAGCATTTCGGACAGTCTGTCCGTCGGATACACGACGTAAAAAGCGCCGCCGGTCCTGACTATCCCCGCGGCGCAGTCGATCAGTTCTGCGAGAGTCAGTTCCAGCTCGTGCCTGGCGTACGCCACAGTCGGCTTGCCGTGCCTGTACCCGCTGCCGGCCTTGCGGTAAGGCGGATTGGCAAGCACCGCATCGAATATCCGTCCGAATACGGCGCGACATTCCTGAACGCGCATACAGTACGCCTCCACCTGTCCGCTCAGCCCGTTAAGCCGCGCGCTTTCTGCTAAAAGCGCGGACGTAATAGGATTGATCTCCACCGCTTTGACGCGGGCGTTCCTTTTCGCCGCAGTAAGCACGGCGATGACTCCCGTGCCCGAACACAGATCGGCCGCAAGCGAACCGGCTTTGACGTCGGCAAAATTGGCAAGCTCTACGGCGTCGCATCCGAAGCAGAATTCGTCGGTATCCTGAATGAGTTTCAGTCCCTTGTACTGCAGATCGTCAATGCGCTGCGCCATTAATCGTCAACAACCTCGTAAATGCCGTTGAGATTGCGGTAAAGCTGTCCGCAGTCCAGTCCGTATCCCACAATGAAAGCGTTGCGCTCGAGGGTGAACACCTTGTAATCGGCACGAGCGTCAACCTTGCGCGTCATGGGTTTGTCCATGAGGCACGCCACCTTAACGTCGATGGGGTTTTTGGAGGCGAAGTAACGCCTTATGTAATCGATCGTGTAGCCAGAATCGACTATATCCTCGACCACCAGCACATGACGCCCCTCTACGCTCTCGCGCAGATCCTGAATGAGCTTTACCCTGCCGGTAGTGTACATGGCGTTCTCGTAAGAGCTGAGAGTGACGAAATCGAACATTATGTTCTTATCGGGCATTTCCTTTACCAGATCGGTAAAGAACATGACGGCTCCGCGCAGAATACATACTGCGAGAATCGGCTCGTCGTCGGTATAGTCCGCCGCGATCTCGCGCGCGGTCTCCTTGACGCGGCGGCGGATCTCGTCCTCGCCGTAAAGCAGCTTCATTTTAAGTTTTTCCATGGTGTTTCTCCCGTAAAAACGATCTCGGCGGCGGCCGATCCGCACTTCAATCTGACTCGGTCCGAAATTTCGACGCCGCAGACGACCAATACTTCGTTATTATAACATATGAGCGGCAGTTTGTCTCGTATTCTGGCCGGAATTTTTTTATCGATAAGATATTCTTTGAGCTTTTTTCCGCCCGAACCGAACGGTCTGAACACGTCGCCGTCGCGGCGGTAACGCACCTCGGCTCCGTCGGGAACGGCGTTAAGGTCGAAACGCTGCGCGCCCTTAACCGCCTGCGGCGCACAGACCGCCACTTCCATACCGAATTTTTCGTACCTGCCGGCGCCGGTAAAAGGCGTCGCGGCGTCGTTCTTAGCCGCCTCGCGGTAAAACGCTATGCCGTCGTAATCGCGCACGGCGGTTATGCCGCCGGCAAGCGTAGCCTTTTTGCCGGCTCCGCAGCCGATCAGTCCGATTGCGCGCGCGGCGGTAACGCTGTCGTAGTCCTCCGCCCCCATGAGCGTCATCGCCTCAAAAACATACCGCGGCGCGAGCGCCGGCTCGGAAAAAGCCGCTTCCGCCAGCCGCACTTCGCCGTCCGAGCACCGTATATGCTCGCGACTGATAAAACGGCCGATAAACTCCTCGTCGGCAGACGCGGCGCGCGCCAGTCTGTTGAGCGCGGAAGTCGCCGAAAATCTTGTGTTCAAAAGCGGCAGAACCTCGTTGCGTATAAAATTGCGCGTATAGCGGCTGTCGGCGTTGGTCGGATCGGTAACGAACTTTATGCCGTGCGCGGCGTTAAAAGCGTCAATCTCCGCGCGGGTACAGCTTAAAAGCGGCCGGACAAGAAATCCGTCCGCCGTTTTCATTCCGGTAAGGCCGCGGCCTCCCGAGCCGCGCAGCATATGCATGAGCACGGTTTCGGCGTTATCGTCGGCGTGATGAGCGGTAAAAATGACGTCGGCGCGGCCGGCGGACACGATTTCGGCCATCAGTTTTCTGCGGAACTTCCTGCCGGCGGTTTCCGTGCTTTCGCTGGTGCTCTTTGCAAGAGCCGATATGTCCGCGCGATAAATCTCGCAGTTTACTCCCAGCCTGTCGCACTGCTCTTTGACGAACAAGGTCTCTCCGGCCGCTTCGGGGCGCAGTCCGTGGTCTACCGTCACCACAAAAAACCGCCCGGGCGCCGCGGCCGCGCACAGGTGAAGAAGGCACATAGAATCGCCGCCGCCCGAAACAAACGCGGCGGCGGTCTTATCGCGGCATTGATCCGCTATGAGCTTTTCGGCTTCTTCCAGCACTTACAGACGCTTAAGATCCCGCGCCGCAGCCGGAACTGCGGCGGCGGACGGTTTAAATCAGTAGTTTACTTCCCGCATCTGGAAATAGGCCTGAGGATGCGAGCACACGGGGCATACTTCGGGAGCGGACTCGCTCTCCGTAATGTGGCCGCAGTTGAGGCAGATCCACACCGTCTTCTTTCCCTTTTTGAACACCATATTGTTTTCGATATTGTCGGCCAGCTTGACATACCGCTCTTCATGGCTCTTTTCTATCTCGGCCACGCCGCGGAAAAGCTTGGCGATGTCGGTAAACCCTTCCTTCTCTGCGTCCTCGGCAAAGCCGGCGTACATGGTCACCCACTCGAAATTCTCGCCCGAAGCCGCGTCCTTAAGGTTGGCAAGCGTATCGGGTATGCCGTCGTGCAAAAGCTTGAACCACAGCTTCGCGTGCTCTTTTTCGTTGTTGGCAGTCTCCGCGAAGATATTGCTTATCTGAACGTATCCGTCCTTTTTCGCTTTGGACGCATAGTAATCGTACTTGTTGCGCGCCATGCTCTCGCCGGAAAAAGCCGCCATGAGATTGGCTTCGGTCTTGGTCCCTTTCAATCCTTTCATTTTAAAATCCTCCGTTATTTTTTATATAAACTTATTTTGTGCTCTGACCGTCTGATTTATAACGCTCCGGCGCTGCCCATAATCAGCGACGCGGCGCCTATGAGTCCGGCGTCGTTGCCGAGAGTGGCAATTACCAGCTTGACCGCCGGCGCGCCGCGGTAGCCGTAATGAGCGCGCGACATTATGTCGTCCAGTCTGCCGATAAGATAATCGCCCTGCGCGCACACTCCGCCGCCCAGTATTATGACCTGAGGACGGAAAATATTGCAGTAATTAAGCAGCCCCTCGGCGAGATAGTAAAGATAGTCGTCCACAACCTTCGCGGCGGCGGCGTCGCCGGCTTTGGCACATTCGAACGACGTGCGCCCGTCCACCTCGTCTATATCGGGCGAGAATTTCCACATCGCGCTTTCGGGATGCTTTTTCATTGCCTTTTTTGTCTCGCGTATAAGCGCGGTCGCCGACGCGTATGCTTCCAGACAGCCGCGGCGACCGCAGTTGCAACGCGCTCCGCCGGCCTTAACCACCATGTGCCCCAGCTCGGCGCCCTTGGACTCGTTGCCCTCGTACAGACGGCCGTTGCATATAACTCCGCCGCCTACGCCGGTGCCCAGAGTGATCATTACCGCATTTTCGTAGCCCTTGCCCGCGCCGAACATTGTCTCGCCCAAAGCGGCGACGTTTGCGTCGTTGCTCACTTTAACTCCGAGTCCCGTCTTGGCGTTTATGTATGCCGCGAGCGGAACGTCGATCCACCCGGTCAGATTGTTTGCGTAATTGACTATGCCGTTTTCCGAGTCGATGGCTCCGGGACTGCCGATACCTATTCCGCGCACGTCCTCCTTCTTCACTCCCGCATCCGCTATAAGCGCCAGCGCCTGCGCGGCCATGTCTGCGGCCACCGCCTCCGGTCCGGCCTGTATACGGGTGGGAATTTTGGACTTTGCGACTATTTTGCCGCCGTCGTCCACAAGTCCGCCCTTTATAAAGGTTCCTCCCAGATCCAACCCTATGGTGTACATAACTGTCTCCTTTATATCGTTTGATTGTTATAACTTTATCATTTGATTATTATCGTATTGAGCGAGTTTTCCAGTCTCTCCTTGTCCT
>CASFJH010000028.1 GCA_949294845.1 uncultured Bacillota bacterium
GTGCTCGTTCCCCGGGTCGTCGCTGCTGTGCTATTGCGGTACGGCTGAGCAGTATGCCGACGTCATCGCGGTCGGCCGCCCGTTTGTATATTTCTACTCTGAGACCGAGCCGACTGACGATGGAGATTACTGGTATTGGAAGACCGAAGGGGAAGCTGCCGCCGTCTGGGGTTCAGACTATAATTATTAGGATAAAAACGGCTTTCCGCAAACCGATCCCGGCGATTTATTGAAATTACCATCGGAACGAGACGGGAAAGGACATCGTTATCCGCGATTAACATATCGCGGTTTTGTGAAGTCAATCGGTAAACAGACGCCGACGGATCGCAGTTCGAGCGTCCCGATATCGGTAAGGCGCGGCAGACCTGAGAAAGACCTGCCGCGCTATTTTTATCGGAGAGGCAAAACTGCGCAGGTCGCAAATTTTGCCGTTCCGCACTTTAAAAAATTTTTTGAAAATTTTTGTAAAAACCCTTGACAAACAGCTCGGACAGTTATATACTATATGCAAAGTTTGACTTTCTTTGACATTTGACCTTTGACTTTGACTATTACACGAAACGACAAAAAACAGCTTAAGAGGTACGACTAAAAAAGCGAGGTGACGGATATGAATTACAATATAAGCGATATAATAGAGGAGTTTTTGCTGGCGTCTCTCGGCGATGAAGATTCGCTCGACATTCGCCGTAACGACCTTGCCAATTATTTTTCGTGCTCGCCCAGTCAGATAAATTATGTACTGGCGACGAGGTTTACTCCGCAGAAGGGATACGTTATAGAGTCAAGGCGCGGCGGCGGAGGATTTGTTACCGTAGTGCGGCTGCACGGGGACGCGGGCGATCTGGTCGAGGAGATACTGTCAGCTCCGTCGTCCGAAGGCGTCAGCGCTGCCAAGGCGAACGAATATATCGACAGGCTTGCGCGCGACGGGCTGCTGACCGACAGGGAGAGCGCGCTGTTGAAAGCGGCGGTTCAGGATAAGGCGCTGGTCGCTCCGGTAATGGCGAAAAACGGTTTGCGCGCCGGGATACTGAAGAGCGTAGTTTCCGAACTGGTGAAACAGGGCGCGCTCGATAAAAAGGACAACAAGGAGGAATAAATATGCTTTGCGACGAATGCGGCAAGAATGAAGCGACGTTTCATTCGATAAAGAAGATTAACGGCGTTACTACCGAAAGGCATCTTTGCGCCGAATGTAACAAAAAATACGGCTACCAGATGATGAAGCTGTCCAACATAGGCGATCTGTTTTCAAATTTCACGTCCATGTTCGACAGCAGGCGCGACACCGTGATATGTCCCAAATGCGGAACGACGAGCGACGATTTTCTGGAGACGGGATACGTCGGCTGCCCCGAGTGCTACAAGGAATTTTCGTCCATAATCCTGCCTGCCGTGCAGAAGATGCAGAACGATCTTAGGCACGTCGGAAAGGTTCCGGGCGGCGTCAAGCCGCGTCTTAGCGAAATAGATAAGATAAAGGCGGAGCTGCAGAAGGCGGTGGAGCGCGAGGATTACGAGCAGGCCATAGTGCTGACCGATAAGCTGAAGCAGCTGGAGAAAAAACAGAACGGAGGAGCAAGGTAATGGACGGGACGGACGAAGTTGTTATTTCCAGCAGGATCAGACTGGCGCGCAACGTGAGCGATCTGCCTTTCCCGTCGAAGCTCAACGACGAACGGGCTTCGCTGGTGGCGCGAAAGGTTTACGACGCGGTCAATCCTACTGACAATTACGATCTTTACAAGATGTCGAACATTTCCGAAATAGACGGAAACGTTCTGATGGAAAAGCATCTTATTTCTGCCGATCTGCTTCACAACAACCAGTTCGGCGCCGCTATCATAAACGAGAGCGAAACCGTCAGCATTATGATAAACGAGGAGGATCACATCCGCGAGCAATGCATAATGAAAGGTTTCCGGCTGACCGAGGCATACGATAAGATTAACGCGGTAGACGACATAATATCGGGCAAGATAAAATTCGCTTTCGATCCGAAGCTGGGATATCTGACGAGCTGTCCGACAAATCTTGGCACGGGACTGAGGGCGTCGGTCATGATGTTTCTGCCGGGGCTTACGATAACCAAGAGTCTCGATTCCGTGCTTTCGGCAGTCTCGAGGCTGAGCATGACGGTACGCGGCGTTTACGGCGAAGGCAGCGACGCGTCGGGATATATTTATCAGGTGTCCAATCAGAAAACGCTGGGGGTGACCGAGGCCGAAATAATCGCGTCGGTGGAGACTTCGATAAAGCACATAGTGGATGCCGAGCTGAAGAGCAGAGATATGCTGTTAAAGAGCAACGAGGCGGAGCTTAAGGACGAAATACTGCGCGCATACGGTATTTTAAGCTGCGCATACAAAATGAGCTGCCGCGAGTTTATGAAGCTGGCCGCGCTGGTAAAGCTGGGCGGATATTACAAGCTGCTTAAGATAAGCGACCGCAACCGGCTGGAAAAGCTGATAACCGACGTGCAGCCGGCAAATCTTATATCTATTTGCGCGAAAAAGCTCGACGCAGACGAACGCGACGTTTACCGCGCGGAATTTGCGTCGAAGATAATAAAAAACATAGTCAGCCGCGACGGCGTGAGCCGATAAACGGCGGATTAAAGACAAACAAGGAGGAGAAATAATATGTATCCGCAGAGTGACGATTTCAAAAAAGCAGTAAACGAGGCCGTTATGGCGGCCGAAAAATATTCAAATCCTGAGGTCGGGACAGAGCATATTCTGTACGGCTTGCTTAAAGCGGAAGGCAGTCTTGCTTCGGCTTTGCTCAAAAATCAGGGAGTTACCGCCGAGCCGCTCGAGGAAATGTTTGAGCAGAGCGCTCACGCTACGCTGAGCGAGCCGGAGTTTTCAGTGCGGGTCAAGCACCTGCTCGACGGCGCGGTAAGACTCGCGCAGGCAAACGGTTCCTCGATGGTTGGCACCGATCATCTGCTGTACTATCTTCTGTGCATGACAGACTGTTACGGATTCGACGCGCTTGCGCGTGGCTATAAAGCCGACATCGGCAAGCTTAAAGCCGAGCTGGAGCAGGCTATCGTGAGCGGAAAGAGCGACGGAGACAGCCATAGCGATTCCGATGCGCAGCTTCCGTCTCAGCTCAAGGATCTCGGCATAGATATAACCGAACGCGCGCGTCAGCATAAAATAGATCCCATAATAGGGCGCAAGGAAGAGATAGAGCGCATAATACAGATTCTGTGCAGAAAGACGAAGAACAACCCCGTACTTATAGGCGAGCCGGGCGTAGGCAAATCGGCCGTCGTGGAGGGGCTTGCCAAAGCGATAGTGGAAGGCAACGTACCAGAGCTGCTCAAGAATAAGATTATCTTCAGTCTGGATATGGGCAGTCTTATGGCCGGAACCAAGTACCGCGGAGCGCTGGAAGAGAAGCTTAAAAACGCAATCGACCTTATAACCAAGAGCGACAATATAATAGTGTTTATCGACGAGCTGCATACCCTCGCTCAGGCGGGCGGCAAGGACGGCGAGGTATCGCCGGCCGATATACTCAAGCCGTACCTTGCGCGCGGAGAAATGCAGACGATAGGCGCCACGACCACAGATGAATACAGAAAGTTCATAGAAACGGATAAGGCGCTCGAGCGCCGGTTTCAGCCTATCATAGTTGAGCCGCCTACGGTGGACGAAACGATAGAGATACTGCGCGGATTGCGCGATAATTACGAGGCGTTTCATAAGGTCAAGATTTCCGACGAAGCGCTAGTCGCCGCGGCAAAGCTGTCGGACAGATATATTGCGGACAGGTTCCAGCCCGATAAATCGATAGACCTGATAGACGAGGCCATGAGCCGCGCCAAGGTTTCGGGCAATACGGTGCCGCCGCAGCTCAAAGAACTGGAGGACAAGGTCGCCGAAGCCGACATGAAGCGCAAGGAAGCGGAGAAGCGTCAGGATTACGAGACCGCGCAGAAGATGCGCGACAAACGCAACGCGCTTACCAAACAGGCCGAAGAGCTTAAGACCAAGTGGAATACCGACAATGCCAAAAAGACCGACGTGATAGGCGAGGAGCAGATCGCCGAGATCGTGTCCAAATGGACAAAGATACCTGTAACGCGCCTGTCCGAGACCGAATCGCAGAGACTGGTCGATCTTGAAAAAATCCTGCACAAACGCGTAATCGGTCAGGACGCCGCAGTAGTCAGCGTGGCTAAAGCCATAAGGCGCGCCCGCGCGGGGCTTAAGGATCCCAACCGTCCCGTCGGATCGTTCCTGTTCCTCGGTCCTACCGGCGTAGGCAAGACCGAGCTTACCAAAGCGCTTTCCGAGGCGATGTTCGACGACGAAAACGCCGTTATCAGGCTGGATATGTCCGAATACATGGAGCCGCACAGCGTTTCCAAGCTGATCGGATCGCCTCCGGGATATGTCGGCTACGACGAGGGCGGACAGCTTACCGAACAGGTGCGCCGCAAGCCGTACTCGGTCGTGCTTTTCGACGAGATAGAAAAGGCGCATCCGGACGTTTACAACGCGCTGCTGCAGATACTCGACGACGGACGTCTGACCGACGCGCAGGGGCGCACGGTGTCGTTCAAGAACTGCATAATTATTATGACTTCCAACGTGGGCGTTTCCGAATTGAAGGGCAACCGTTCGCTGGGATTCAGCGCGGACACCGCCAAGGCAGACGAGCAGAAGACCGAGGATATTCTCATGGCGGCGCTCAAACGTCATTTCAAACCTGAGTTTCTCAACCGTATAGACGTTATAAGCATCTTCCATGCGCTTACCAAAGAGGATATAGGCAAGATCGCCGACCTCATGCTCAATAAAGTCAACAAATCGCTTAAGGAAAAGGGCGTGGAAATGACGCTTACCGCCGCCGCGCGCGATTATGTGATTGAGCACGGTTACGACGCGGAATACGGCGCCAGACCGCTGCGCCGCGTCATAGAGCAGACGATAGAGGACAACGTTGCCGAAAAGCTTATCGACGGAACTGTAAAGGAAAACAGCAGAATAACCGTCGACATAGACAAGAACGGCAAAGTCGTCGTCGCGCCGGCAAAGTGACGGCATAATAAAAAACTGCCGAAAAAATTAAATAAGGTATTTACTTTATCGGCGTTGTGTGCTATAATAATCGTAAGAAGCGGTTGCGCTTCTTACGAAAAAACCCACCGGAGGCAAAATATGAGAATCGAATTCCTGACCAAAAACTACAATCCGAGCGACAAACTGAAGGACGTCATCACCAAAAAGATCGACCGTCTCGACAAGTTTTTCGAAGAGGACATGAAAGTCAAGGTAATGCTGAAAGAGGCGAATGACGTCAAGACTTTGGAACTTACTATGGTTCAGGACGGAAAAGTGCTTCGCAGCGAAGTTTCCAGCGACAATATGTACAACAATATAGATGACGCGCTGCCCAAACTGGAAAAGCAGATCATTAAGCATCGCGACAAACTCGCCGCCCGGTTCAAAAAATTCAGAGTCAAAGAGCTTGTCGAACCCGAAGCCGCGCCCGTCGAAAAACCGCGCAGCGTCGTGCGCCGCAAGGAATATACGCTGACTCCTATGACTGTTGAGGACGCGGTGGAAGAGCTCGAACTGGTCGGACACAGCTTCTATGTTTTCGACAACAAATCCACCGGCCGCGTGAGCGTGCTTTACCGCAGGAACGACGGCGATTACGGACTTATAGAAACAATAGTCTGATAAATTTTACGCTGAAAAACCTCCCTCCCCGAAATCGGGAAGGGAGGTTTTTTATAAAGTCGTTGTCAGTACCGTCGGAGTCCGGCTGCAAAGACACGCTTTGCGGAACACAGCCATAAAGATTGACTTGAAACGCGTTTAATGGTATATTATAAGGACAGGAGCGGATAATGGACAAATTTCTGTTGATTGACGGTAACAGTCTTATTAACCGGGCGTTTTTCGCGCTGCCTCCGCTGACCGACAAAAAAGGCCGGCCGGTTCAGGCAGTTTACGGTTTTACCACAATGCTCATAAAGACTATCACGGAGCTTAAGCCCACGCATATCGCCGTAGCTTTCGATTTGCCCGAACCTACTTTCAGACATAAGCTTTACGACGGGTACAAGGCCAAGCGCAAGCATATGCCCGAAGAACTGGCAGTGCAGCTTCCCGTTCTCAAGGAGATGCTCGGCGTCATGGAAATCCGTATTGTCGAAAAAGCCGGATACGAAGCCGACGACGTTATCGGTACTCTGGTAAAAACGATGACGGCGGCAAAATTTATTCTTACCGGCGACCGCGACAGCTTTCAGCTGATAGACAGGGACACCTCCGTGCTTTTTACGCGACGCGGCATAACGGAAGTGGACCGCATGGACGAAGAGGCGCTGCTTAAAAGCTTCGGGCTGACGCCGTCGCAGGTTGTGGATTTCAAAGCGCTTGCGGGCGATTCGTCCGACAACATTCCGGGCGTTCCGGGCATAGGGGAGAAGGGCGCAAAGGATCTGCTGCAACGTTACGGGGATCTGGACGGCGTATACGCGCATATCGATGAAATAAGCGGCGCGCTGCGGCAGAAGTTGGAGGCCGGCCGCGACAGCGCGTATATGTCGCTGCGGCTGGCGCGCATCGTTACCGACGCTCCGCTCGGCGTAAGTCCCGACAGCTGCGCGCTGCGATTTCCTTTTTCCGGCCGCACGCGCGAGTTTTTCAGAGAGCTGGACTTCAAATCTCTGGTAAAGCGCGCCGATCTGTACGGCGACTATGCCGACATATCCGAAAAGCCGTTTTCCGGCTGCGCTTTGCCCGAGGCGGTAAGCTTTGTGGGGCGCGAGGGGCTCAGGCAAACGGCCGGCAATTGCCGCGGCGTGCTGGCGCTGTGGTTCGGCGAGCGCGTTCATATAGCGTTTGACGATAAAACCGAGTATTCTGCGGCGCTTACCTCAGACCTTATCGAAGGTGTATTTTCTTTCGAGGACTGCGCGTCCGAATTAAAGGATATTCTTGCCGATAAGGACGTGCTTAAGATCGTCTACGACGTCAAGAAGCTCAAATCGGACGTTTACAGAGTCTGCGGCGGCGACGTCGTCAACTTTTTTGACGTCAAGCTGGCTCAGTATATAGACGATTCGACCGTTCACTATGAAAGCTTCGCCGATGTGTGCGAGCATTATTCGGCGGGGGAGCCGGGCGCTACGGCGCTCGTATATATCAGAGACATACTGGCGCGGTCGCTAGAAGAAAAGGGTATGCACAGGCTGTTTTACGACTTAGAACAGCCGCTGATAGACGTGCTTCTCGGTATGGAACGCGAAGGGTTCCGGCTGGACATAAAAAACTGCAAGGCGTTCGGGCAAAAGTATACCGAGGAGCTTCGCCGCATAAGCGCCGAGATATACAGACTGGCAGGACACGTTTTCAATATAAACTCGCCGCGCCAGCTCGCCGACGTGCTGTTTGAAGAACTTGGCATAGATTATCCCAAGCGCACGTCCAGGCACTCGACAAACATTGAGATACTTGAGGCTATTGTCGACAGGCATGAAATCGTGCCGCTTATCATACGGTACAGACTGCTGTACAAGCTGAACAGCACTTACGTCGAGGGGCTGTCCAAGATGGCTGACGCAAACGGCGTCGTGCATACCGAGTTCAAACAGATGTCGACGGTCACCGGCAGGCTGTCCAGCGTCGAACCCAATCTGCAGAACATTCCCGTAAGAGAGGACGAGGGGAGAATGCTGCGCGGACTTTTCGGCGCGGCCGAAGGGCATACGCTCGTCTCGGCGGATTACTCGCAGATAGAGCTGCGACTGCTGGCGCATTTTTCGGGCGATCCCATAATGATCGGGGCTTACCGCGAAAACGCCGATATTCACGCGAGAACGGCGGCGGAGGTGTTCGGCGTGGACGTTTCCGCGGTCACTCCCGAAATGCGCCGCAAAGCCAAAGCAGTCAATTTCGGAATAATTTACGGAATAAGCGATTTCGGCCTTGCGCAGGCGATTAAAGTTTCGACCGCCGAGGCGAAAAGATACAAGGAGCTGTACTTCGCGCGTTTCCCCATGGTCAGGGAGTATCTCGAAGCTCAGGTGGAAAGCGCAAAAAAACACGGCTTTGCCGTCACGCTTCTGGGCAGAGTGCGCAAGATTCCAGAGCTGTATTCCTCTCAGTTCAATATAAGGCAGTTCGGCGAGCGAGTTGCAATGAATATGCCGCTTCAGGGGAGCGCGGCTGACATAATCAAGCTTGCCATGCTGGGCGTGGACAAAGCTTTAAGGGGCATGAAGTCGAAACTTATACTGCAGATACACGACGAGCTGATCGTGGAGGCGGCGGACGAGGAGGTAGATCGGGTAAAGGCGGTCATGCGCGAATGTATGGAGCACGCGGTCGAGCTTCAGGTGCCGCTTACGGTGGATGTTTCGAGCGGCCGCAACTGGCTGGAATGTAAATAGATTACGTCTCGCCGGTCAATCGGCGAGGGACTGAAGAGGACGTTTAATGAAAAAACCTTTTGTAATAGGTCTTACGGGCGGAATAGGAAGCGGCAAAACGCTTGCGTCCGACATAATGAAGGAGTGCGGCGCGTATATATTGGATACCGACGTGCTGAGCCGGGAAATAACCGCGCCCGGAACGCCGGGCGCCCGCGCCATTGCCGAAGCGTTTCCTCAGACGGCAAGGCCGGGAGGGTTCAGCCGCCGCGCGCTCAAATCGGTGGTTTTTTCCGAGCCGGACGCTCTGGAAAAGCTTGACGCGATCACGCATCCGCTTATCAATGCGGAAACCGAAAAACGTCTGTCCGAGCAGACCGGTATAGTGGTGCTCGTTGTGCCGCTTCTGTTCGAAACGGGAATGGAAAAGCTGTGCGACTTAACGGTAACCGTTTCCTGCCCCAAAAGAATACGGATAAAAAGGGTCGTTATGCGGGATAATATCTCGGCAGGCCTGGCTCGGCAAATCATGTCGTGCCAGCTGACCGACGCCGAGCGCGAAAAACGAGCCGACGCCGTCCTGACTAACGACGGAAGTATTAAAGAGTTCCGTGACGAGGTGAAAGCTTTATATTATCAGATAGCGGAGAGAGCGGACTGAACCGCTTGCCAAGGGCGGACATAATCTTTAAGACGGCGCATCTTCTTACGGTGTTCGCCGCCGTTTTTGTCGTTTTTATCACGGGACTGCTTTACCCGACGCGCTGCCGCGCGCAGATTACGGCAGCCGCGCGCGAGTTCGGACTCGAGCCGGAGCTGGTTTTCGCTGTCGTGGCGACGGAGAGCGGATTTGACAGCCGAGCTGTCTCGCGCGCCGGCGCGTGCGGACTGATGCAGCTGATGCCCGACACGTTTTCGTTTGCGGCAGGCCGCGTCGGCGGACTTACCGACATTTTCGACGTCCGCTCCAATCTCCGCGCCGGCTGCTGGTATCTGAAATATCTGCTCGGGCGTTTTCCTAAACGTCACGCGCTCGCCGCGTATAACGCCGGAGAGGGGCGCGTGCGCGAGTGGATAGACGCCGGACTGGAAGAGTATCCTTTTCCGGAGACGGAGCTTTATGTGAAACGGGTGGAACGCGCGGTGAGCGTTTACCGTTACAAACTATAACTGCGCATATATTTATCAACAAGTTATTGCGATTATTCGGATATATATTAAAATTATTGCTTGCATTGTAAAAATTCTTGTGTTATAATTTTACTTATGAAAACAATATGGAGTCGGACATGATAAACAGATACTTTGAGAGTTTTGAATCGGTCGGCCTCGAGCCTTTCCGCAGCTATTACATACCGTTTTCGGACAGCGTTTCACGTCCCTCAGGACGCGAGACGAGCGACCGGTTCGTTTCGCTTAACGGCAACTGGGGTATCACGGCATACGAAAGTCCGCAGGAAGTACCCGACGCGTTTTGGCGCAAAAAGTCTGCCGCCGAGATACCGGTGCCTTCGTGCGTGCAGTGCCACGGCTACGATTATTACCAGTACACAAACGTGGCCTATCCGATTCCTTACGACCCGCCCTTCGTGCCGGAGAAAAATCCGACGTTCCACTACACGCGCGATTTTCAGGCGAGCGGAGAGGGAAAGCTCTATCTCGCATTCGAAGGCGTCGACTCGTGTTTTTACGTTTACGTCAACGGCAAATTCGCAGGATTTTCGCAGATTGCGCACAGACTCAGCGAGTTCGATATAACCTCTCTGGTCAAAGCCGGCAATAACCGACTGGACGTAATCGTGCTCAAATGGTGCGCCGGCACATACTTCGAGGATCAGGACAAGCTCAGATATACCGGGATCTTCCGCGACGTTTATCTGCTGTCGCGCCCCGTCGGACATATAAGAGATTACCGCATAAAGACCTCCACGGACGGCAGCGTCGAGTTTACACCTTACGGCGCTGACGCGGCTGTTACCTTCTGCGGCGAAACGCTGCAGGCGCGCGACGGGCAGACGGTGCGCTTTAAAGTTGAATCGCCGCGGCTGTGGAGCGCGGAGGATCCTTACCTGTACGATATGACCGTCGACGCCGCCGGAGAGCGCATTTTCGAGCGCGTGGGTATCAGATCGGTCGAAGTAAAGGACGGCGTTTTCCTCGTCAACGGCAAAGCAGTCAAGCTGATGGGTGTAAACCGTCACGAGACCGATCCCGTAACGGGGCAGACGGTGAGTGACGAGTCCGTCATTAACGACCTGCGCATTATGAAGAGTCTAAACGTAAACGCCATCCGCACTTCGCATTATCAGAACAAGCCCGAGTTTTACAGAATGTGCGACGAGTACGGCTTTTATGTGATGGCGGAGGCCGATCTCGAATCGCACGGTGTTCTTTCGCAGGGAGAGTCGTTCGGATATAAGGATTTCTGCGGAGTTTACTGCCATCTGGCTACGCAGGAGCAGTTCGCCTATACTACAGTCGAACGGCAGAAATGCAACGTACTGCTCAATATAAACCGCCCGTCCGTCGTGATATGGTCTATGGGCAACGAATCGGGCTGGGGCAACAATTTTGAAAAAGCTTCCGCATGGATAAAAAGCGTTGACGACAGACCGGTGCATTACGAGGGGATATGGAACTGCGACCGTGAGACGTACGGCAAGGACATATATTATTCCGAAGCGGTTGATTTCGCCAGCCGTATGTATCCCGTTCCGTCGTGGATTACCGACGACTATCTTGCCGACGAGAAGGAAAAGAGACCGCTGGTATTGTGCGAATACTGCCACGCAATGGGCAACGGGCCGGGAGATTTCGAGCTTTACTGGAACTTAATAAACGAGAATGACCGCCTTTCGGGCGCGTTCGTGTGGGAGTGGTGCGACCATGCGGTAAAGACGGGCGAAGGCAAATTCCGCTACGGCGGCGACTTCGGCGAATACCGTCATGACGGCAACTTCTGCGTGGACGGGCTCATTACGCCCGACAGAAAAATCAAGCCCGGTGCGCTCGAAATGAAGCAGACGTATGCGCCGCTTTCGTTCGAATTTACCGAATCCGGCATGAAGGTGTTCAACCGCAATTACTTCACGAACACCTGCGGCGCGCTCGAGGTAGAATATAAGATTTTGGGCAAGCGCCGGGGTAAAGAGACGATAGCCATAGATATTCCGCCCCGCGAGCAGCGCGTTTATCCGCTGCGCGGCGACTGTTCGGCATATGTAGCATATTACGCTCCCGAAGACAAGGGGCTGCTCAGAAAAGGCGAGTTGCTGGCTTTTGCGTGCAGGGAGAAGGCAGTCGATACCTCCACGGCGACGAAGGAAGCCGAAGTCAGAGCCGAGCGTAAGGGCAGAGAGCTTACCGTTTCGGCAGGCAGACTCTCTTACCGTTTCGACTGCGCTACGGGAGTAATGGCCTCAGTCTCGAAGGACGGCAAGCCGTTCTGCGGCGCTCTCGAGCTCGGAATATGGCGCGCGCCTACCGACAACGATAGAAACGAGCGCGTCGAGTGGGAGAAGCATTATTTTCAACACTGCGAGAACGCCGCGAGGACGGTGTCGGCTGAAGGGAACAGGGTGACCGTCAAAGGCGCGCTCGTAGCGCAGAGCTTCACTCCGGCAGTAAGATATACGCTGGTTTACGAATTTTTCGACGGCGGATTTTCCGCTTCGATCGATTACGATACCGCCCGATACGTCAAGTTCCTGCCCAGAATAGGATTTACCGTAAAACTCGACGGAGCGTTCGATAAGGTTACATATTACGGATACGGTCCGCAGGAGAGCTATATCGACAAGCGGGTAGCCGCCGTGCGCGATCTCTACTCGCATAAGGTGGGCGAGGATATGGTGCATTATATCAAACCGCAGGAGACGGGTTCGCATTACGGCACGCAGTTCGCAGAGATTTCGGACGGCAAGCGCGCGCTCAGAGCGGAAGGCGACTTTTCGGTCAACGTCTTGCCCTATTCGCAGAAATGCCTTACCGATACGGCGCACGACGACGAGCTTCCCGCTTCTGACGGAACATACGCCCGTTTCGATTATTTCAACGCCGGCATCGGCTCCAATTCGTGCGGTCCCGACCTTGCCGAACAGTACAGAACGCCTTCTTCTGCGAAGGGCAAAATAACGTTTTTCGTATTATAATAAATTTTGACATACAATCGTGTCCCAAACGGCAACGTATAGCTTTGACTGCGAGTCTCGGCAGATGTTATAATTATTACGATACTTTACCGTAGAGGGAGGGGAGAATTATGGATTTTGACGTAAGCGCACTCAGTGCCGATTTTCGCAACGGACTCAAAGAACTTGAGAACGATTACGGGTTTTCGACCGAGGGAGCTATAAAGCTTACTGCGGAGGAGGGAGAAGCCGGACTGGCACGCACTGCCGGCGGCTTCCGCATAACATATTCTAGAAAGTGTGAGTTTTACCGCGAGTTCCTGCGAATACTGACCGGAGAGACCGAATGTCGCGAGAAATGCTGCTTTTCCACGCTGGGAGTAATGGCCGACTGTTCGCGCAACGCGGTTATGAATATACGTTTTGCAAAAGAGTATATCCGCACTCTTGCCGCGGCAGGCTACAATATGCTCGAGCTTTATACCGAGGACACTTACGAGATTCCGGGCGAACCGTATTTCGGATATCTGCGCGGCAGGTTTTCCGTTTCGGAGCTTAAGGAGCTGGACGCTTACGCGCGTATGTTCGGAGTCGAGCTCGTCCCCTGTATACAGACGCTCGCGCACCTGAACGCCATTGTACGCTGGCCGCGCTTCGGCAAGCTGGCTGACTGCAACGACATTCTTCTCGCCGGCGACGAAAGGACTTACGAGCTTGTCGATAAAATGTTCGCGTCGCTTGCGGAAGCCTTTACCTCGCGCCGAGTAAATATCGGCATGGACGAAGCCCATATGCTTGGGCTCGGCAGATATCTCGACGAGCACGGCTACTGCAACCGTTTCGAGATTATGGCCGATCACCTTAAGCGCGTGCTGGAAATCGCGGATAAATACGGTTTCAAATGCGCGATGTGGTCGGATATGTTCTTCCGGCTTGTCAATAAGGGAAGCTACAGTCCGGCGGAAGGCGATATGCCGAGCGAGCTGATAGAGCTTATTCCCGATAACGTTACGCTCATTTACTGGGACTACTATCACGAAGACCGCAAGTCTTACGAGGAAATGATCAAGGCGCATAAGCTGATGGGAAATCCCATGATGTTCGCAGGCGGAATATGGAAGTGGCACGGCTTCGCACCGGCAAATATGTCATCCATCAACCGTACTGCTGCGGCGTTTGACGCGTGTATGAGCTACGGCGTGGACGAGGTTCTGCTTACCGCATGGGGCGACAACGGCGGCGAATGTTCTCTTAACGCGATACTTCCCGGACTCGTCGCGGCGGCGGAGCGCGCTTACGGCAACCGTAAGCCGGAAAAGGCGTTTGCAAGACTTACGGGAGTGGCTTTCCGCGACTTCATGACTCTTGAGCTTGCCGACGCCGTTGTACCCGAACGCGACAAATTTTACTTGAGCAATTTTTCCAAGATATATCTGTACAACGATCTGCTCAGCGGCATATTCGATTACACATACCGTCCCGGCTATAAAGAAACGCTCGCCGCCAACGCAAGAAAGATAAAAGCCGCCGGCCGCCGCGCAGGCAGATACGCGTATCTGTTCGAGTCGCTGTCGGCGCTCGCCGACCTTGCAGCGGATAAGTGCGATTTCGGCGTAAGGGCGCGTCAGGCGTACAAAAACGGCGACCGCGAAACGCTTGCGGCGCTCGCTTCGGACGTGCTGAGATTTGTGCGTAAACTCGACAAATTCTATTCCGCGTTTAAATATCAGTGGAGCCTCGAAAATAAGCCTTGGGGATTCGACGTTCAGGATATCCGTCTCGGCGGCACGCGCCAGCGTATGCTGCACTGCCGCGAGATTCTGCTTGATTATCTTGAAGGCCGCACGCAGTCGGTGCCCGAGCTGGAGGCCGAAATTCTGCCCGCCTACGATTATGATCCGGAAGCGAAACCCGATATGATTTTCAATCTCTGGAGTCACACCGTCACGGCGTGCGTTATGTAAAATAGCCGAAGGCGTTACGTTATACCGCGTAACGCCCTTTTTATACCGCCTATGCTCAATCAGTAAGCCGTCGCAGCGAATTCTCTATGCCGGAGAGGCTAGTTCTCTATGCCGTCGCAGCGAATTCTTTTATGCCGGAGAGGCTAGTTCAGTGTAGCGAATTTACAAAGTAATAAAATAGGTTAATAATTGTTTTACTTAATATTTTAAAAAATATTTGACAAAAAATGTAAAATTAGGTAAAATATTAATAATTTATATCGGAGGGACAAACAAATGAAAAGAAAGGGAATGATAGTGGCGGCATTTTTCATGCTGTGCGTAATTCTGACTACCGGCGCCTACGCTGCGGCGCATATTATCAGCATGAAGAAGAGTCACACCATAACGGTAGGTACGCCGACGGTGCTCGATCTGACTATCAGCGGCGCAACGGAGATTTTTGCCGGGGATGTCGTCGAGCTTAAGATTAAGCCCGATTTCGCAGGGCAGACGGGCTATAATCTGCACATAACCGAGCTTAGCGGAAGCTCCATCGCTGTCGACGGCGACAGCGAGTCGGGCAGCAATGCGGTATGGATGTTTTCGTCGGCCGCGGATACCGGATTTTACGGTATGTCGGCTTACGGGACAGTCACGCCGATACTGACATACGAGCAGATGAGCGGACAGAGCGAAGTTTCGGTGTACGTCAAGCTTAACGACGCGATCGACGCCGAACCGTATTACGGCACGGAGCTTACGATTACTTTCCAACTTATAGCGCCTTATCAGGCCTGACACTCAAGTACAACCGGCTCTCCGCTCCGGCGGAGAGTTTTTTATTTTAAACGCTTGCTTTTTCCGCCGCCGTGCGCTATAATTAGGCAGAAATAAGAAAGGGAGATTTTAAGAATGAGCGAATGTTCGCATAACTGCTCTGACTGTTCGGAACAATGCTCCGAACGCAGCGCGATAGCTAAGGAAAAACCTAATAAACTGTCTGACATAAAAAAGGTTATCGCCGTTGTCAGTGGTAAGGGCGGCGTGGGTAAGTCGCTCGTTACCGGTATGCTTGCCGTTGACTCGGCGCGGCGCGGCTACAATACGGCTGTTCTGGACGCCGACGTAACCGGACCGTCGATCCCCAAAGCGTTCGGACTCAAACAGAAAGCGCTTGGCGGAGAGGAAGGACTTTATCCCGTTATCAGCGATACCGGCGTAAGGGTGATGTCGCTCAATCTTCTGCTTGAGAACGACACCGATCCCGTAGTCTGGCGCGGGCCTGTTATCGCCGGAGCGGTCAAGCAGTTCTGGACGGACGTTATATGGAACGACGTCGATTATATGTTTGTTGATATGCCTCCCGGAACGGGCGATGTGCCGCTGACCGTTTTCCAGTCGCTGCCCGTGGACGGAATAATCATTGTAACTTCTCCGCAGGAGCTCGTTTCAATGATTGTCGAAAAGGCCGTAAACATGGCGCGGCTTATGAAGGTTCCTGTACTGGGTATTGTGGAAAATATGTCGTATTTCGTTTGTCCGGACTGCGGCAAAAAGCACTCTGTTTTCGGTAAAAGCAATCTCGAAGAGCTCGCTCTGAGATTGGGAATCACCAATGTGGCGCGCTTGCCGATAGATCCCAGATTCGCGGCGTTATGCGACGGCGGTCAGATTGAAAAAGCCGACGTTTCGGCGCTTGCTCCCGTAGCCGAGGCTGTGTTTACAAAATGAAGGTACGCGAAAAACAACTCAACAGCAGAATGTGCATTATTTGCGGCATGGACAACGAGAAGGGCGTGAAAGCGCAGTTCTACTCCATGGAGGACGGCAGCGTCATGTCGCTGTTCAGATTCCGCCCCGAGCATCAGAGCTATCCGGGACGCGTGCACGGCGGCCTCATTTCGGCAATGCTCGACGAGCTCGGCGGCCGCGCGTACTGGGCGGAGGTGGATACCGATACATACGCCGTCACAACCGGCATGGAAACGAGCTTCCGCAAGCCGGTCCCTTACGACACAGAGCTTACAGGCTACGGCAAAATCGTCAGGCACAGCATAAATTTTTATCAGGCGATCGCCGAGATAAGGGACGGCTCGGGCGCTGTGCTCGCGTCGGCAAAGCTGAAATATCTCAAACTCAGCCCGTCCAGAATAGCAGACGCCGACCCGCGCGAAGAAATGGTTTATCTTATCCCCGACGATATAAAGGAAATCTGAATAATCTCATGTAAATACTTGACATCCGAGTGTTATTATATTAAAATATAATAACCTGACGGGCAATTAACTCAGTTGGGAGAGTGTCTTCTTGACGTGGAGAAAGTCAGGGGTTCGAGTCCCTTATTGCCCACCAGTCCAAACCTGAAACGAACTCCTTTTGTGAGAACCGTTTTAGGTTTTTTTATTAAAAAAGCTACTGCCTAACAGTAGCTTAAATCATTCGCAGAAGTAGGCGACACGCGGTGCCACTCGGAGCCCTAACTTGTTGTATAAAAGCTTCCATACAACATCACCTCCTTAACACACCTAACATATTGGCACCTAATGTTTCGGTATTCATATTTTATTCAACGTTCCTTTAATTGTCAAGGTAAAAGTCGTTAAAGTTTAAATTGCCCAGCACATAGAATAAGGGCGGAACTTCAAGCAGTTCAATGGCGATCACCCGTTCCCGTGAGCTTTTGAGTTCCGTTTTTTTATTCCGTAGTTTATTTGGGGCGGATGCTTGAACGGCGAGGCGTAGCCGAGCCGCTCGTTTATTCAAGCACCCGCCACAGTGCCACAAATTCGTTTTTACGTATCTAATACGCTTGAAAATGAAAGCGGTCTATGCTATAATAAATATATATATTTTGCAAAGGAAATATCATAATGATTACACGCGCATTTATAGAAAAAGTTCACGACGCATTTGACGAATTAAATTATCACGAAACAAAACAATTAAGTTTTGATAAATTTGAGCAATCGGCAGTTAGAACTCTTACGCATTGCAAGGAATTAGCCGACGCAATAGACGCTGTGCGTATGTATCAGTTTTGCCTTAAAAAATGGAGCAAAATTGAAAAAATGTTTAATCGTAAGTTACAGGCTTTTAACGAGTATGATTTTGAAGGCAATTCATTGATTTCGGTTGTATCCGATGATGAGGCTTTGGGTACATATTATATTACAAACGGTATAAACAAAAAAATAAAAGAAATCTTTGTAGCAAGTCATTCGTTTGATGAAGAAATGTTTGCTCTTGGTTTTGGAAACGGTAGATTTACTGTTTATGAAGATGGGAATTATTATATTAAGTATTCCAAAATGGATTCGGCAAAAATGAAATTATTTAATCGTAGAAATGAGTGCTTGTGTAATATAGTTTTAAGTGAAGATTTAGGCATCTTTTTGGAAAACAATTCAACTCCTTACGTCCTCGTTGTATATGAAGATTTTGTGGGCATATATGACCGCCGATATATTGATAGTTTAGCCGATACAGATATTATAGATACTGATAAACTTCTTGCAGATATTGAATGGGATATAATCGAAAAAAATTCTGATTTGGGTGTAGCAAAATTAAATGTATATGCTCCCGACCAAGATTTGGAAATGCTATTATTCTTCGCGACTTCGACTTTTTTAGTATTTCAAAAATATATGCAAGCACAAAAAACTCAAACCTATGCAATGATGAGTTTTTGGGCGTCAATGCGGTAGAGTATGACATTAGATGATTTTCATTTTAAGATTGGACAAACTATAATGTATTGTCAAGTAATAGAACACGATGTAAAACGTATATATGCCGCAATGCACGTTGGTGATTTCTATGAAAATTTAGATAAAATCCAAAAATGGTCACTTGGACAAACCGTCCAAAAATTAAAAGAACTCGATTTTAGTGGCAAAAGTCATTATATTTCTGCAAGCGATTACAATTTCTTAAAACAAATGACTGAAAAACGAAACCATTGGTGTCATCAAACATATCAAAATTTCTTATATAATAAACAA
>CASFJH010000029.1 GCA_949294845.1 uncultured Bacillota bacterium
AAATACTGAACTTTACGCCGGCACTCCCGAGCGTCCGCGCGCTTTTACCTCGGTAGAAGGCGATTACGCGCTTAAATGGAATCCTACCGGCGGCAGCGACGACTGGAGCAACACCGCGATACTTAACACCGGAGCCGTGCGCAGCGCCGGTCAGAACTGTCAGGCCGTTATCAGGATTACGGCAAAATACGATACTATGGTATCCGTCGAAAACGGCGCCATTTCCGGAACGTGGGCTAAGGATTCGTACTTTGACACATATATAAGCCGCGACGGACAGTTCACTCTCATCGACAGCAAAAAAATCGGCGATGTAGGCACTGCCGCCGGTGATAACGTGGACGTCGCCGCAGGAGCGCTCAACGTTACGGCGCACCTCGCCGAGGGTGATTCGCTGTATTACGCATATCGTTCCGACTGGGGACACATAGAGGGTGTGTCTTTCACTTTTTCGTTTGACACGGAGGCGTATGATCCGCAGTATGTGCCGCAGGAATTTGTAAGAGCCGGCGACGATTCGGCGGATTGGCCGACGTTCATATCCAATCTCGTTGCAAGAAACGGCAATACATATAAAGGCAACGGAGTCGATGTGGACTTATTTGCCGGAGAGATCGGATCGACAGCTCATTTCGATACGGTGGTTTCGGACGGGCTTGGCAGCCCTGACGACGCGCTCATGTACGGCGGCTGGCAGGACGGAATTTTTAACGAGACTTCCGGACGCGTAGTGCGTTGGGAGGCGCGCGGAAACTCCGTTATCAGGTTTACGGCAAAAACCGACCTGAAACTGTCGATAGCTTTCAGCGGAATCAATACCTGGTCGTCGCAGATGTCTTATGCGATTTATGCCGAGAGCGGCGACGTAAGGCTTAAGCTGCAGGCGGAAGCGGTAACCTCCGCCGACGCATCGGCGTCTCAGTCGGCGCTTTGCGATATACATATGCAGAAAGGCGACGCCGCGTATTTCGTGATAGACGGGCCCGAGCTTATTAATATCGGAGGCAACTGGTCGACGTCGGTTGCTGCGTATTCTGAAGACGAGCTTCCGCCTTACGCTGAAGCGGCGACGCTTATCGAATATGCGGAGGCGAAAAACGTCGGCGACTATTCCTCTGCGGGACTTAGCGCTATAGACCAAATAGTGACCGATACCAGTGCCGAGCTGGGGCAGACGGAGGACGCGGCGGCGCTTATAAACGCGGCCAAAGCGCAGATAGACGCCGTGCCTATGGGAAAAGATTATTCCGATCTGGTAGCTGACGTAAGAGCCGGCTCGGGATTCGGCGCGGTAGCTTATACAAGCGCCGAGATGGGGCTGTATGCGGCAAGCAATCCAAAAAAAGAACTGACAGAGCTTAACGGAAAAAACTCATACGAAGTGTTCTATTCGACGTCAGATAAGCCCGATGAGGAAATTTCCACCGCAGAGGAATGCTTCGTGTGCTTTTCGGGTACGCAGATTCTCGCGCACGGAAGATATTCGGCCGTAATTACCGTCAAGGCGAAAAAGAATATGAAGGTTACGGTTGAGGTTCCGCAGCTCGGATCGAACTATTACTGGGTGGTCGAGAGCGCGGACGGCACTCATCCCGGAGCTTCCGTCGTCTATTACATAAACGACGGAACGCAGACCGATAAAGTCAAGTCCGTGCAGGTAGTCAAGACTGACGGAGACTACGGATATACCGCTCATCTTAAAGAGGGAGAAATGCTTTACTATACCGTTATGTCCGAATGGGCTACGGTCGATCTCAATCCCGTATTCACGTTTACCGACGACTATGACGAAAACTGGGAGTATGAAGTCATAAAGGAGCAGACCGAGACGTTTATCTGGCAGGATATGGTTTCGGCGCAAGTGCTTGACGGCGGAAACGCTCAGAGCGGAGATCTTGTGACTTATAAATTCATGTACGGCGAATCGCTCGACAGTCTGCAGGAATTCGATCTGTACGAAGGCACGTCCGAGCCGGAGCATATGCTTTACAACGGTATTGTTGCCGATCCTTCATGCGCGGTATGGCGCTGGCAGTGGCGCGTAAGCAATCCATATATAACGGTGCTTAAGTTTGAGGCGCTGGAGAATATTTATCTCGATATGACGCACGGTCCCATAAATCTCGGGGATTATGTGGCAAGCGCTTACGTCAAGATAGTGGTCGAGGACAGCGAAGGCATCAGGATCACCCGCAAAACTTACGTTCCTAAAGTGAACAACGACGCCAACGCTTATTTCCGCTCCGAACATCTTGCCGCAGGAGACAAACTGTACGTTATTCTCGAACCGATAGACAAACAGGGCGGGAGCTATCCCCATACTCTCGGCATGACGTCGTCCGAAAGCAATACTGTCTTTGAGGCTGACGCGCTCGCTTACGACGCTTCGCTCCGCGCAGATTATGCTTTTGAGAAAGAGCTGATTGCCTACCGTGCGGCAAAAGTAACTGAGATAAAGGAATATGTGCAGTCGTTGAAGGAGGACGACTACAGCATTGCCTCGTGGATGGAGATAAACGAGTTTGCCGACGGGCTTGAGGAGGAAGTCGCCGACATTTACGACAAGGCTGAAATAGACGCCGCTTTCGACGCCGTAAAAGCCCTGATTGACGGAATACAGACATTAGCCGAAGCCGAAGAAGAGCTTAACGCTTATAAGGCGCAGAAAAAAGCGGAACTGGACGCTTATGTATCCGAAAGCGATTACGCCGCCGAAGACTGGAATACGATACAGGAGTATATCGATTCGGCGAAAGCGTCTATAGACGAAGCTAAGAGTACGACCGGCGTCGACACGGCTGTAGCCGCCGCCAAAAACAGAATAGACAAGATACAGAAGAAGACGGCCGAAAAGGGCTGCGGCTGCGGAGGAGCCGTTGCAGGCGGCTATGCCGCCGGAGCGGTGATTCTGCTGGCTGCCGCCGCCGTGCTTTTCCTGAGGAAAAAGGAAGAAAGAATCTGATATGTCGGGAAAGATGAGAAAACTGCCTTTGCGGAAATACGTCAGAAAGAACTGGCAGCTGTATTCGATGCTGGCCGTTATGGTGATCGTTCTCGCTGTGTTCTGCTATTATCCCATGCTCGGCATTCAGCTCGCATTCAAAGATTTCCGTATAGCTATAGGCACGCAGTCGGGCGGCATCTGGGGCAGTCCTTGGGCCACCGACGACGCGGGAAACCTTGACTTGTTCAAGCATTTCAAGTCCCTGTTCGGAAACCCCGACATATTCAAGACGTTCCTGAACACGCTCAGGCTGTCAAGTCTTCGTATACTTTTCGGGTTTCCCGTGCCCATAATAATGGCGGTGTTTCTTAACGAGCTTACCGGCGAGAAGTACAAAAAGACCGTGCAGTCGATAACATACCTGCCGTACTTTATTTCATGGGTAATAATATCGGGAATACTAACCAACCTTTCGGCCACAGGAAGCGGATTGCAGAAGGTGCTTGCCCGAATGTTCGGACATGAAATAGAGTTTTTCGGCGATTCCGATCTGTTTCTCGGTCTGCTGGTCGTATCGGACATATGGAAAAACGCCGGTTGGGGAACAATAATATATTTCGCGGCGCTTACCGGAATATCTCCCGAGCTTTACGAGGCGGCCGAGGTGGACGGAGCTAACCGTTGGCGGAAAATGCTTCATATAACTCTGCCCGGATTATTGCCGGCGGTCACGATCAACCTGATATTTGCAATATCCGGAATCGTATACGGCGGCTTCGATCAGGTTTATAACATGTATAACCGCACGGTTTACGATAAAGCCGACATACTGGAAACTTACATATTCCGCAACGGCGTGGTCGGAGGGGATTACTCGCTCGGCACCGCGATGGGACTGTTCAATTCGTCGATTGCGTTCGTGCTTACGCTGATAGCAAATAAAGTCGTCAAGAAGCTGGGAGGTAGCGGTATATGGTAAACAGAACCGTCACGCGCCAAAGCCGTTTCAGAAGCTTCCGCAGACGCATTTTCGGAAAGACGCCTCCGACAATAGCATTCAATCTCACGCTGTACATAATATTTGCGATCGTGGCGTTTGTTACGCTTTACCCGTTTTTATATGTGGTGGTGGAAAGCCTCAAAACGGTGGTCCCCACCGATACGGGTATCCCGAAATATACTTATAACCTGACAGCGTATCTTGCGGTGTTCAGAACGGACGGATTGGTATGGTCGTTCGTGTGGAGTATAATCATTGTCCTGATTTCTTCGGTAACGCATGTATTTTTCTGCATGCTGACCGCATATCCTCTTTCCAAAAGGCATCTGAGAGGTCGTACCGGATTTTTGGTGTACCTGCTTATCACAATGATGTTTTCCGGCGGTCTTATCCCGTTTTATATGCTCATTCAGGATATAGGGCTTATGGATAATCCGCTGGTATACGTTCTGCCCGGACTGGTATCCGCATTCGATGTGATCATCGCCAAGAACTTCTTGCAGGGCATACCCGACGATCTCGAAGAGTCGGCCAAGCTCGACGGCGCGAGCGATTACCGCATATTTTTCCGCATATACATTCCGCTTTCAATGCCTATAATAGCGACGCTTGCGTTGTGGTGCGGAGTGGGCAAGTGGAACGACTGGATGACCGGCGTACTGTATATGGCAAACAGACAGGAGCTGCAGCTCATACAGAACTACCTCAGGCGCATGCTTATCGACGCGTCGTCCACGTCAACCGGCGGTATGGGAGACACTGAGATAAAGAATATGGCAGCCAGCGTGCAGATGGCGACCATAGTGGTGGGAACGATACCCATAATTCTCATATATCCGTTCGTTCAGAAATATTTTGTCAAAGGCGTTATTCTCGGCTCCATTAAGGGATAGCCGCGGAAATTAAAATCTACAAGGAATGACTTAACATGGAAAAGAAGATTAAACTGCTTATCGATACCGATATCGGCGACGATATCGACGACGCTCTGGCGCTGGCGCTGGCGCTTAAAATGCCCGAGGTAGAGCCGGTAGGCGTAACGACAGTATTCGCAGATACCGATATCCGCGCCAGAGAGGCGATGAAAATGCTGGCTTGCGCCGGAATATCCGTGCCTGTATACGCCGGTATGCCGGGCAAAAACGGCTTTTCGCGCTGCGGCTTTTCGCAGTACGAGGAAGAGCTTAAGGACGACGCATATACGCCGCGCAACGTTGCGGCCGAGGACGGCGGAAGCGCCGCGGTGCGCTTTATAGCGGAGTGCGCGCGCAAGTACGGCGGAGAGCTGGTCATTTTGGGCATAGGCGCAATGACCAATATAGCCGCGGCGTTCGAACTGGATCCGGCCGCTATGCGCTCGGTGGGAAAAATCTCTCTCATGTGCGGTTCGTTTTACAAAGCGGTCAACGAGTGGAACGTGCTATGCGACGCGCGTGCCGCCGAGACGGTTCTGGAATCCGGACTTCCGGTAGAATGTTACGGGCTTGACGTAACGATACGCACCGGTCTTACGGGGTCTCAGTATAAGAGGATACTGCATTATTCGGGCAACGACAAGCTCTTAAAATATCTTGCCGTTCTGACGCGCAAATGGCACGATTTTACCGGCAATCTGCCCATGCTGCACGATCCGCTCGCTCTTTTTAACGCGGTCCGGCCGGGATATGTATTCATGGAGCCGCAAAGCGTTAAGGTGATAACCGAAGGGGAATTCGAGGGAGTCATTCTCAACCGCGACCGCAATCTGACGTATTTCGGGGATAAAGCCGACCTGCCGCGCATAAACGTGGCGAAAGACGTAAGGGAAAGGGATTTTTTGGACGAGTTTTTCTCAATTTTGTATAAGGAGGAAGTATGAAAAGATTTTTTGCTATAGTTCTTGCTGCATTGATGGCACTGTGCGGGGCAGCATGCGGAAAGGAAGAAGATACCGACGCTTCGGGACGCGACATACTGCGGATTTTCATAATTAACGGCAATTACCTCGAGGGAGCGAAAAAGGACTCGGCATGGGAGCTCATCGAAGAAAAAACGTCTACGTCGCTGCGTATCGAAGGCGCAGTCAACAATGCCGACTACTATACGCGGCTCAGTCCTATGCTTAACTCGGGCAAAAATATGCCCGACGTATTCTTCTCCGTTCCGAGCGGCACCGACAACGCATATTTCAACTGGGCCGATCAGAAAACGGGCATTCTTTACAATATAGACGAATTACTGCTTGGCAGAGAATCTGAGTTTCCTTATCTTTCGGCCGTACTCTATTCGGACAAATACGGCAATATCAAGTACGACGGCGCGCACACGCTCATACCCGCGCCGAGCGGCAATAGCGGCTGGGCGATATACTATCGCGGCGACTGGCTTATAAAGATAGGCTATTACACAGAGGACGAGTCGGGCAATAAGATTGCGCGTCCGCCCCAAACGATTGAGGAGTTCGAGGACGTGTGCAGGAAATTTGCCACGATGGACCCCGACGGAAACGGAAAGAACGATACATGGGCCATGGCGCCGCAGAACAGCATGCATTGCCTTAATCCGCTGTACCATGCTTTCGGCACGCCTACAGACTGGGATATAAACGCGCAGGGCGAGGTTTCGTTCATGTATGCAGACGAGCATTTTAAGGATTTTCTCGGCTGGTACGCCGGACTTTACGAAGACGGAGTGATATATCCGCAGTGCTATACGCTCAACGAAGCGGGCGAGCGCAAGATGTTCGAGGAAGGCAAAACCGGTATCGTAATCACCAACGGCGGCGAAGCGTGCCTGTGGGTTGCCAAGCCGTGCGAGGAAGTTTTCGGCTACGGCACCGTAGTATGCGGCCCCGCGCCGGTAGGCACGGCTAACCTCGGGCAGGAAGGCTCCGGCGGGTTCTCCGACTGGGGCGGCTGGTGGGGCGGCTTTTCGATAACCAAAGCGTGCAGCAACCCTGACGCGGCCCTCAGACTGTTCGATTATCTCCTGTCTCCCGAAGGCGGAATGACTATGAACTACGGAATAGAAGGCGTGCATTACGATATGGAGGACGGTGAGGTCGTAGCCAATATCGAAAACAGGCAAAAAGAGCCTGAAGGTACTTTTAAGACGGTCAACGATCTTGACGGCAACGCCGTTTTGCAAGGCAGGCACCGTTTCAGCGGAATTCTGGGCGGATATCCTGTCGATTGGGACTACTTTGACGAAACGGGTATTTTCAGATGCTTTTCCGACAACGCCTCTCTCGACATAAGGTACGCCTCTTTGATGGACGTTCAGGACGAACTGCGCAAGGAGCATACGACTAATCTGCTCAATTTCACGGATATTCCTACTGTTATAATAAGGAAACAGCTTATTATTCAGGATAAGCTTTCGACTTATGCGCTTAACGCCTTTACCGGCAGAAAGAATCTTACGTCCGACTGGGAGGCGGTGCTTGCAGAGTGCGACTCTCAGGGTATGCAGGAAGTCAAAGCTTCTCTTAAAGAGGCGGCTGAAGCTGCCGGAATACTGGATAAGCTGAGGGAAGGCGTATGAAAAAATTTACGGCTTTAATCGCGGCGATCGTTATCGCATTTTCCGTGACTGCCTGCGGAAAGGGCGAGACGGTCGACAACAAATATACGGCCGACCAATCGTATATTTACGGAATGGATTACATTATTTACGAAAGGCTGGGCGACATAGATTATGTGAAGGGCATTCAGCTTATGAACAATCTGGGCGTTAAGAGCCTGAGAAACTGGATGCACTGCGACTGGTTCATGGACGAGGAGCTTACGATAAAGCAGGGCAGCGTGGACGCCATGAAAGAAAGCATAGCCGAGCTCAACAAGTACGGCTTTCAGATAATCGGCATGTCGCATAAGAACTTCAACTATACCGGCAACACCTCGCTCAAGCCGCCGCGCGACACGACGGAAGGCAGTTATTATCTCGAATGGCTCGATCTTTACGAAGAGACGTGGTACACGCTTGCCGGGCTGTTCCCCGAAATACAAATATGGGAAATAGATAACGAGACAAATAATACCGATTTTATGAAATCGACCGAGGGCGGAGATTTCGGGCTGTATGACATGATAGATATGTCGACGGATATGTTTTTCCATGCGTCGA
>CASFJH010000030.1 GCA_949294845.1 uncultured Bacillota bacterium
CGTCCACAAAATGCACGTCGAGGTCTATACTTTCGGCAACCTCGCCTGCCGTATCGCCGCCCGAAGACGTATCGCCGCCCGAAGACGATTCGGACTGAGTCGTAAAGCCGAGCGCCGCGTTTATCTGCGGCTCGAAATAAACCGAAACGCCGAGCGCCGCCGTAATGAGCAGCATTGCGATAATACGGACTTTCCAATGTCCGTTCTTTTTCTTTTCAGCCATATCTGATATATCCCCTCGCCGATACTGCGATCTTTAAAAATCCGCGTCCCGTCTTGCAGGCTCAGCCACTCCCGGGTTGTTCCCCGTCATGCAGGAATAAACCCCTCGTTATTTCCTGTCCTTCAGAGGCACATAGTCGGCCAGCGCCGAAACGCTGAGATAGTTGGGGCGTATAATCTTTCCGCGGTTAGCCAGCTCCTCTATGCGATGGGCGCTCCAACCGACTATGCGCGCCGTAGCAAATATCGGCGTAAACAGCTCGATGGGAATACCGAGCATGGAATTGACAAAGCCCGAATAAAAGTCCACGTTGGCGGCCACACCTTTGTAAATCGATCTCTTTTCGCCTATCACTTCAGGCGCAAGTCTCTCAACCTTTGCGTAAAGCTCGTAATCCTCGTGACGGTGTTTCTCCTCGCTGAGCCGCTCGACGTAAGCGCGCATTATGTCGGCGCGCGGGTCGGAAAGCGAATACACAGCGTGTCCCATGCCGTAAATGAGTCCCGATTTATCGAAGGCCTGCTTATCCAGCAGTTTGGCGAGGTAATCCCTGATCGCCCCGTCCGAGTACGACTTAAGATTGGCTTTCATGTCTTCGAACATACGCACAACCTTGATATTCGCTCCGCCGTGTCTGGGGCCTTTAAGCGAGCCGAGAGACGCCGCCACCACCGAATATGTGTCGGTGCCGGAGCTGGATACGACGTGAGTGGTAAAAGTTGAATTATTGCCGCCTCCGTGCTCGGCGTGCAGAACGAGCATAAGGTCGAGCAGCTTCGCTTCCAGTTCGGAATACTGCTCGTCGGGGCGCATAAGCGCCAGCATCGCCTCGGCTGTAGAAAGCTCGCGGCGCGGCTTGTGAATTATCAGGCTGTCGCCGTCATGGTAATACTTGAAAACCTGATATGAGTAAACACTGAGCACCGGAAACTGCGCAATAAGCTGCAGACACTGGCGCAGCACGTTAGGTATCGAAATATCGTCCGGTTTGTTGTCGTAAGAGTACAGCGTAAGCACGCTGCGCGCCAGCCCGTTCATCATATCGGTGGAAGGCGCTTTCATTATGACGTCGCGCACAAACGATATGGGAAGCGTGCGGAAGCCGGTAAGCAGCGCGTTGAATTCTTCCAGCTCGGCAGGCGTCGGCAGTTTGCCAAACAGCAGCAGATACGCCACTTCCTCGAAGCCGTACCTTTTTTCGGAAAGAAAGCCTTTGACAATATCCTTGATATCGTATCCGCGGTACCTTAAAATACCGTCGCGCGGAATCTTTTTACCCTCGGAGTCAAGCACATATTCCTTATCGGCGTCCGTTTTAAAAGCTATTATTTCAGAAATTTCCGTAAGGCCCGCTAATACGCCCTCTCCGCTCAAGTCGCGCAATCCGCGTTTGACGTCGTACTTTTTATAGTATTCGTTGTCTATTACCGTGCTCTTTTCGGCGACTTGCGAAAGCTTCTCGATAAGCGGCATAGACTGCTCAACAAACTTTTCAAAATTCTGCATAAGACCTCCTGATTGCCGGATTTAAATATTATTATATCACAAAAAGCCGAATTATGCAAGTAATTATTTCCGCGCTGCGGCGGGCGGCGGCAAAGCGTATCGGCAGGACTTCCGCCTCCGTAAAATTAAAATACGATTAAATCGGCGCCCACAGGCCGGCGCGTTGTTGACGAAAAAGCCGCCGCATAGTATAATATTCGGTAAGAGGTGAAAAATGAAAGGCAAACTTTTGCGTTGCACTTACTGCGGCGCCAAAATAGACGCTCCCGACTCCGAATCGGA
>CASFJH010000031.1 GCA_949294845.1 uncultured Bacillota bacterium
AAAAGCAGGCCTTACTATGACCGGATAACCTATCGTCCCGGCAAAAGACAGCGCGTCCTCGACCGTGTTGACCACTTTTGACGGGATACAGGGCTGCCCGATCGCTTCCATCGTTTCCTTGAACAGCTCCCTGTCCTCGGCACGGTCGATTGTGTCGACTTTCATGCCGAGCAGACGGACTCCGCGCTTATCCAAAAATCCCGATTTTGCCAGCTGCATGGACAGCGTGAGTCCGGTTTGTCCGCCGAGGCTGGGCAGAATACTGTCAGGTTTTTCAAGATCGATTATACGTTCGAGCGTGGTGAGCGTAAGGGGTTCGATATATATCGCGTCGGCCATCGCTTTGTCGGTCATAATCGTTGCCGGATTGGAGTTGACCAGCACGACGCTTATCTTTTCCGCTTTAAGCGTGCGGCAGGCCTGTGTGCCTGCGTAGTCGAATTCGGCCGCCTGCCCTATGGTGATGGGGCCCGAACCTATAACGAGAACTTTCTTAATATCTTTATTCTTAGGCATAGCGCTCTTCTCCTTCTTACCGCCGCATCATCTCGACGAAACGATCGAACAAATATTCGGTATCATGCGGGCCGCCGTGCGATTCCGGATGAAACTGCACCGAAAACGCGGGCTTGTCCAGATAATCAATTCCCTCGCAAGTGCGGTCGTTTGCGTTAATATATCGCAGTACGGCCGTTTCGGGCAGGCTTTTGGGTATTACGGCGTAACCGTGGTTCTGGCTTGTTATAAACGTGCGCTTTTCCTCAAGATCCGTTACCGGCTGATTGGCGCCGCGATGGCCGTATTTGAGCTTTTTCGTCCGCGCTCCGGACGCCAGTGCAAGAAGCTGATGACCGAGACAGATCCCGAAAGTCGGTATCCCGAGCTCCTCCAGCTTCTTCAGTTCGGTTATTATGCCGACGTTGTCGGCAGGATCGCCGCCGCCGTTGGACAGCATAATCCCGTCGGGGCGCAGCGCTAATATCTGCTCAGCCGTACATCCGGCCGGAACGATCGTTACGGTGCAGTCGCGCCTTAAAAGCTCGCGTTCTATATTGCCTTTGGCGCCGAAATCCCACAGCACTACGCGGTATTTGCCGTTTCCGTGAGTTACCGGAGCGCTTGTCGTGGTATGCTCAACCGCGTTTTTAACCCTATACGCTCTTATGCGCTTCAACGCGGTTTCCATATTGCGCGGCATAGCCGAGGTTATCATGGCGTTCATAACGCCGTGCTCGCGGAGCTTGCGAGTCAGCTCTCTTACATCTATGCCTTCAATCCCGACAACGCCGTTAGCTTTAAGGTATTCGTCGAGATCGTATTCGCGGCGGAAATTGCTTCCGCGCTTTATAAGCTCGCGCACTATATAACCTTTGAGCGCCGGTTTTTCGCTCTCGCTGTCGGCGGTGATAGCTCCGTAATTTCCTATAAGCGGAAACGTCTGCGCAACTATCTGCCCGTAATAGCTGGGATCGGTGAGCGTTTCCATATAACCGACCATGGCCGTGGTAAATACAGCTTCGCCTATGGTTTCACCCTCCGCCCCGATCGACGAGCCGTCGTAAACGGTGCCGTCGGCTAAAATCAAGTATGCTTTCATCGTGCTTGTTCCTCCTGTCGTCAGTCGTCGAATTTATCTTTGCCGGTTGCTTCGACCTTTATGGGATATTCGCCCGTGAAACAGCCTCTGCAATAATCGATGTCGCTGTCGCCGCGTATTTTTAGCAATTCGCCGATATCCAGGTAAACGAGGCTGTCGGCGCCGATTTTCTCGCAGATTTTGCCAAGAGGCATTTTGTTCGCTATCAGATTGTCGGGACTGTCGACGTCGGTTCCGAAGTAGCACGGAAACCTGAACGGCGGGCTCGACACCCTCACATGGACTTCCTTTGCTCCGGCGTTGCGAAGCGACTGAATGATGCGCGCGCTGGTAGTGCCGCGCACTATCGAATCGTCTACCAGGATTATGCGCTTGCCTTTGACCGACGCGCGGAGCGGATTAAGCTTGACGTTTACGGTTTTTTCCCGCGCTATCTGCGACGGAACGATAAAACTTCTTCCGACATATTTGTTCTTGACGAATGCCGCGCCATAAGGAATACCCGATTCGAGGCTGTAGCCGTAAGCCGATTCCAGTCCGCTGTCGGGAACGCCGCAAACCATGTCCGCTTCGGTAGGAAGCTGTCGCGCGAGCGCGCGCCCCATGGCGACGCGCGCGTCGTAAACGCTCAGCCCGTCTATAACGCTGTCGGGCCGCGCGAAATAAATATATTCAAAAACGCACAGTCCGCGCTTGTATCCTTTAGTCGGCGTCTGTACCGAACGGACTTCGCCGTCAAGACCGACGCTTACTATCTCGCCCGGAGCGACGTCGCGGACGAAATCGGCGCCCAGAGCGTCCAGAGCGCACGTTTCGGACGAGAATATCGTCATGCCGTCTTTTACGCCCATGCACAGCGGTCTGAAGCCGTTACGGTCGCGCACGGCTATAAGCCTGTCTTTTGTGGCGATAAGTATACAAAACGCGCCCTCGATTATATCGGTAAGCGCATATACCGCTTTCTCCAGATCGTTGCATTTAATCATCTGCTCGATGAGGAGCATATTTATTATTTCCGAATCGTTGGTGGTATGAAAGACTTTTCCGCTCTCGTTTACCATCTTGCCCCTTATGTAAGCGGCGTTTGTAATATTCCCGTTATGAGCTATAGCGCAGGTAAGCCGCGAATGTATCGTTTCTATAGGCTGCGTGTTTTCCGAATTGTTCGAGCCGGTAGTCGAATAGCGCGTATGCCCGATCGCAACATGGGTATCGGGGACGTATTCGAGATAATCCGAGTTGAATACTTCGCTTACCAGCCCGACGTTCTTACGGCATTTGAGACGTCCGTCGATGAAAGTTGCAATACCGGCGCCCTCCTGTCCGCGGTGCTGCAACGCCATAAGCGCCGTAGCGGTGTAACCTACCGTCTGCACGGGTTTTGGGCTGATTATGCCGAATACGCCGCATTCTTCGTTCAGTTTTCTCATATAACAGCTACTTCCTCTAAGATGAAATCAGTTTTCGTAAGTGCGCAGAATATCGCTTGCGACCGACCTTACGGAAACGCGCGTATCCATTGCCTTTTTTTCTATATACCTGTGCGCCTGAGCTTCGGTATAGCCGAGAGTCTCCATAAGAACGAGCTTCGCTCTGCCTACAAGTCGCATATCTTCTATACGCCGGCTGAGGTCAATGTTTGCGTGGCGCAGTCCGGCGATACGCACGTTGGCCGCATAAACCGTGCGCACGGCGACCGTCAGCTCTTTTTCGGAAATAGGCCGCTCGATTACGGCAACTCCGCGGTTTTCAAAAACTGCGCGCAAGTCGTCCTGCAGCTGCTTGGCGACCACTATCACGCCGCACTCGAAGCTTGCCGACAGCTCGGACGCCGCTTTAAACCATTCTCCGCTCTTGACCTCCAGAACGGCGAGATCGAAATGCCGTGACGCGGCTATTTTAAGCGCCGCCTCGGGCGACGGAGCCGTCACTATATCGAATTTTTCGGTGCGGCGCACCGCCTCTGCTACGGCTGTGCGTACAGCGGCCGAAGCCGCGGCAACAAGCGCGCTCATGGCGGCTCCTTTCCTGCTCGGCGAGCTTACGTCCGGTTTGCGGAAATCCATACTTTATAATAATACAATAATCACGCCAATTTGTCAACTTCCGCCGCCCTCTTGCTCCGAAAATCTTGAGCGTTTTCTAAAAGCCCGAAAGCAAAGCATTGCTCCCGAGCCTTTGAGAATATCATACGAACGTTTTATCCAGCCAATCGATTACCGACGCTATAATTACGGCGTTTTCGTCGGGTGTGCGGCTGGCGGTAATATAAAATTTTATGAGCGGCTCCGTTCCCGACGGACGCACGATAAGCCGGACTCCCGATTCAGTCCTGAACGACAGAACGTTGGATCTGGGAAGATCCACTTTATCCTGCGTAAGATAGTCGACAACTTCGGTAACCGGAGATCCGGCCAGCGAGTCGGGAATGTTTTTGCGCAGATTTTCCAATAGAGTCTGCATTTTGGTATGCCCTTCCGCTCCGGGGAACTCCTTAGACACGAGTTTATGCTGATAGGTGCCGAACAGATCGTACAGCTCGTTTATTCTGTCCACAAGCGTTTTGCCTGCGCGTTTATAGTATGCCGCCATACCGGCGACAAGCATGGACGCAACTATAGCGTCCTTATCGCGGACATACGTTCCGGCAAGGCAGCCGTAGCTTTCTTCAAAACCGAACACGAAACGTCCGGCCTCGCCCTTTTTTTCAAGCTTGCCTATAACGTCGCCGATATATTTGAAACCGGTAAGCACGTCGTATGTCTCGGGATTGTACTTTTCCGTCACTTTGAAGCCGAGCTCCGTGGTAACGATAGTCTTGACCAGTACGGGTTTTTCTGGCAGCGTGCCGTTCTGCGCTCTGCGCGCGAAGATATAGTCGGTCAGCAAAACGCCCGTTTCGTTTCCCGTCAACAGCCTGTAACCGCCGTCTGTTTTTGCGGCTATTCCTATTCTGTCGGCGTCCGGATCGGTCGCTATCAGTATATCCGCGCCGCGCTGTTTTGCAAGCTCAAGTCCGAGCTTAAGCGCTTCGGGCTTTTCCGGATTGGGATAAGGACAGGTGGGAAAATTACCGTCCGGCCGGCACTGTTCGTCCACTTTTATGACCTCGGAAACGCCCGTTTCCTCGAGTATGCGCGGAACAAGCTTGTACCCCGTTCCGTTAAGCGCGGTATACACCGCTTTTACTCCCTCAGCCGAATCAAGGCACTGTTCCTTAACCGCGGCGATGTAACGGTCGATAAGCGCGTCGTCTATATAGCGCACACTACCCTCTTTCAGGCACTCTGCGAGCGGTCTGACCCGCACATCGAAAGGATCAACCGCGTCGATATAACCTGTCATTTCGGTTGCGCGAGCGTCAGTCAGCTGACAGCCGTCCGATCCGTACACCTTGTAACCGTTATATTTGGAAGGGTTGTGGCTTGCGGTTATCATAACGCCGATGTCTGCGCCCAGCTCGCGCGTCATAAAGGAAAGAAACGGAGTGGGCATAAGCTCTTTCGTGATATACGCCGTAATGCCGTTAACCGCGAACACTTCAGCCGCCGTATCGGCAAAGAGGTCGGAGTTTATGCGGCTGTCGCGGCTAACCGCCACTTTGCCGTAACCGTATTTTTTCATGCAGTCGGCTATACCCTGCGTGACCTTGCGTATGGTATAAATATTAAGACAGTTCGTACCTGCGCCCAGCTCGCCGCGAAGACCGCCGGTGCCGAATTCCAGTTCCTTATAAAACGCGTTGACAATCGCTTTGTCGTCGCCGCGCATTTTTTCCAACTGCGCTTTTACGGCCTTGTCGGTCACGCGCTCGCACCAAAGAGCGTACTTTTCGTATTCCTTCATAATACCCTCCACTTTTATATTTATTTGCACGCATACGCGCCGTAAAGCGACGCATACACCCCTCCGGCGGCCATTAGCTGATCGTGAGTGCCGCTTTCGGTTATGCCTTTTTCCGTAATCACGAAAATACGGTCGGCATTTCTTACGGTAGTTAGCCTGTGCGCGATAGTTACGGAGGTCCGTCCTTCGGCAAGGCTGTCAAGAGACCGCTGAACTAGCTGCTCGCTTTCGTTATCCAACGCGCTCGTTGCTTCGTCAAGAATGATTATGGGCGGATTCTTGAGAAAAACTCTCGAAATGGCGATACGCTGTTTCTGTCCGCCCGACAGCTTGACGCCCTTGTCTCCGCAATAGGTATCGTAGCCCTGCGGCAAAGCTCTTATAAACTCGTCCGCGCCCGCGCGGACGGCCGCTTCCACCACTTCGGCAAAAGTAGCGTCGGGACGTCCGTAAAGTATGTTCTCTCTGACGGTGCCGCCGAACAGATACACGTTCTGCTGCACGACTCCTATGTTCCGCCTCAGCTCGGACAGCTTTATCTGACGGATATCGGTGCCGCCTACGGTTATTTTTCCGCCGATCACATCGTAAAACCTGGGGATAAGGTTCGCAATAGTCGTTTTGCCTGCGCCCGACGGTCCGACAAAAGCGACAGCCGCCCCTGCCGGAACGGTAAAGCTCATGCCGCTCAGCACCGTTGCGGTATCCGCTTCATACTTAAACGACACGTTGTCGAAAACTATGTCTCCCGAAAAATCCGCCGATGACGGCGAAGGCGGATCCTCTATGGTGACCGGTTCGTCCATGATTTCGGCAAACCTGCTGAATCCGGACATACCCGACTGAAACTGCTCCGTATAGTTCATTATGACTTCCACCGTGGTAAGAAGAGTGCTTACATACAGCAGATAAGTCATAAGATCCACGGTCGTTATGCGCGAGTAATTTATAAACAAGGCGCCGGCCGTAACGGTTACTATATACAATATTCCGCTGTACAGCGTAATTATGCTGTGAAAGGCGCCGAGATTGGCATACGAGCGGCGTTTTACGTTTACGAACGCCTTGTTCTGCTCCGAAAATCTGGCTTTTTCCACACGCTCGTTGGCAAACGATTTTACTACGCTTATGCCGCTGAGCGAATCTTCGAGGTGCGAGTTTATCTCGCCCACTTTGCGGCGCGTGGCTCTGAACGTGTCCCGCAGCCTCAGGTTGAACACCGCGGCCACTATTGTCATAAGAGGCAGCGCGGCGAAGATAATCAGCGTAAGCCAAACGTTGATAGTCGCAAGATATGCGAAAATGCCCACAAGCTTAACGGCCGCGATAAAAATTTCTTCGGGACAGTGATGGGAAAATTCTGTTATCTCGAAAAGATCGTTATTGACGCGGCTCATCAGATCGCCCACTTTATGGTTATCGTAAAACGAGCTGTTCATCATGAGCAGTTTGTCGTAAAGCGTGTACCGCATATCCGACTCAAGCTTTGCGCCCATAACGTGGCCGACGGTAACCATGAAATATCTGCAGGCGGTCTCTATAAGCTTCATAGCGAGCATTACCGCCCCGACTGTAAATATCGGCGCAAGCTCGACTGTTTGCGCCGAAAGACAGTTATTGAGCAGATATCTGACAAGTATCGGAAAAGCCAGTCCCGACAGAGCGTATACGAGCGCGCACAGAAGATCGAGAAAAAGCGTCCCGACGTAGGGGCGGTAAAACGGTAGAAATCTTTTTATCAGTCCGCGCTTTGCCATTTAATACGTTCAGATTATACCACATTTCGGCTCGGCTGTCAAACGTCGGCATTGCGGTCGACGCCTAATTTTCCTTTCCAGCGGCCGCGCTTGAAAAAGAACAGCGACAGCAGCATACCCGGCAACCAGCCTATCGGGTACGCCAGTCCGACTGCAAGGAATCCCAATGCCGGAGCCAGCGCGAACGACAGCGCAACCCTTATGATAAGATCGGAAAACGTGGTTATCATAAAAGAGGTCATGTCTCCCGCCCCGCGCAGCACCCCGTCGAGAATGACCTTAGCCATGACGAAGGGATAGCCTGCCGACACGCACCACAAAAATATCTGCCCCGTTTCGATAACTTTTGCGCTGTCCTCGCCGTTGACGAACAGCCTTGTTATGTAGTTTCCGACGCTCGAGTACGCCGCTATGAATATCGCCGCGGTTATAAATCCCAATGTAAGCGCGCTCTTTACCCCGGGGCTTATCCGTTCGGTTCGTCCGGCTCCGAGGTTCTGTCCCGTATAGCTCGATACGGCCGTTCCGACGGTGGTGAAGCACGAGACGGCAAACAGGCTGACCTTAAGGCTTGCCGAGTATCCGGCCACAACGTCCGGGCCGTATCTGTTTACCACGCTCTGAACGAAAAGATTGCCTACCGAAACGAAGGACTGCTGTAAAACGGACGGGATCGCAACGCCGATAATGTTAACGAAAAGTCTGCGGTCGAACATTTTAAAATTGCCTTCCAGCTTTCTCAGCCGCAAAAGCAGTATCAAGCTCGCCAGAACGGCGGCAAGTCCCTGAGCTATGAACGTCGCCCATGCCACTCCTGCCACGCCCATTTTAAAGGCCGTGACGAAAACTATATCGAGCGCGATGTTTAAAAGCGACGAAAAGATAAGCATATAAAGCGGAGTGCGCGAGTCGCCCATCGCCGTGCTTATCGAGTTGACGCTGTTGTATACGAAAAGAAACTCGAGTCCCCAGACGTAAATGAGCATATACTTTATAGCGTCGTCGATAATCTCCTGCGGGGTGTCCAGCAGTTTGAGTATCGGCTCGCATACGAACGTGCCCGCAACGGTCAAAACAGCCGCCAGCACTATAACCGAAACGGTAGAAGTGCAGACGGCCGTTTTCAGTCTTCCGTACTGTTTAAGTCCGAACAGCTGAGAAACTATAACGTTGATGCCTATGCCGAAGCCGAGCGCAAACGCCATAAACAGCATAGTCACCGGATACGACGCTCCTACCGCAGCAAGCGCGTTCTTGCCGATAAACTGACCGGCAACCACGCTGTCCACTATGTTGTACATCTGCTGAAAAGCTACGCTCAGCAGCATGGGCAATGCAAAGAATGCGATTACTTTAAAGGGCTTTCCTTCTGTAAGATCTCTGTTCACGCGTTTAATTATATGAGCAATTTTTTGAATTGTCAATCGTATATGCTGAAAAACAGCACATTTCAGATAATAAATTTCAGCCCGTTTACTCCGTAAGCGCCAACGCGTAAGCTACCTTGCAAAGCGCAATGTAATCATTGAAATCGATAAGAGTCGCGCCCGTCGAAACGCCGTTTACCGTCCAGACCCTGTCCTCGCCCTTTAACGTCAGCCCTTCGTCGTCAAAACCCTTAGACGCGACGTAATCGCATACCTTTTTGATATTGGCTTTCCAGCCGAGTCCCGAGCTGCCTTCAGGCCAGTACCCGTTCTTCGATTTGAGCCACCTGTCACCCAACCCGAGCGCCCCGGCCGCCGTATCCTTGAAAGTATTGTAAACACCCGTGCCGTCCGATTGCGCCACGCCGTAATTGCCGAGCTTCATCTGTTCGACGTACCATTTGGCGTTGAGCGAATCCTTCAGCCAGTTTTCCAGCGTTACCCCGTTGTTGACCTGCGTTAGACGGTAATCGGGATAGCCGTCGGCCTCCGGACTTACGGCGTCGAATATCTTGTCGCCTATTACTATCTTTTTGCCGAATCCTCCGGCCGTGAAAGCGTCTTCGTCGCCGTCGTAATCCTTAAAAGACGACTTAGCCGCCCAGTTGTAAGGCGTCTGCATTTCGTCGATGCTCACCGACGCTATCTTTCCGTCGGCGTCGACTTTGACAGTAGCCATGCCCACATAATGATTATGGACCAGTCCGTAAGCGGTAGCTTCTCCGCGCATATCCCTGCTCTCGTCGCAGGAAATCGCGCTTATAAGCATAACCGCGGCCGTCATAACGGCAAATGCGCCCAAAAAAAACTTTTTCATAAAGCGTCCTCCCGTAAAGTAATTACAGTATTTGTAAAACAATACGGTTTTATCCCAGAACGGGATATCAGGCGCCTTTTTTGAGTTCCGCGCTCTTATCCGCACTCCTCCCGCGACGGACGTGCGCTTCGAAATTAAACGGTATTATGCATTTTCTGGGGCAAACTTCGGCGCATTTCATACAGCCGATACACTTATCGTAATCGATAACGGCAAGGCTGTTCGACAGTTGAATCGCGCCGGTCGGACAGTTTTTTTCGCATCTTCCGCAGGCGATGCAGCCCTTTTTGCAAACGTCCGCCACCGCCTTGCCCTTATTGGTATTGGAACACCCCACATAGACCTTTGCGTCTTTGGGGATACGTCCTATTATTTTTTTCGGACAAGCCGCTACGCACGCTCCGCAGCTTGTGCAATGCGTATAGTCCACTTCGCTGACTGCGGTGTCCTTGTTGACCGATATGGCCGAATATTTACACGCGTCGGCGCAGGTTCCCAGTCCCATACAGCCGGTAATACAAGCCTTGTTGCCCCCGGCCAGCAGTTCGGCCGATTCGCAGTCGCCGAACCCCTGATACGAATACTTGTTGCGGCAGGCGTTTCCGCCTATGCAATGCACTACTGCGACGGTCTCGCGGCTCTTTTCCTCGCTCATGCCCAGAATACGCGCTATATTCTTTTTGTTGGCGGCCGAAGTGGGATTGCACGAGGACAGTTTGGCCTCGCCTTTAAACAAAGCTTCGGCGAACGCGTCGCAGCCGGCATATCCGCATCCGCCGCAGTTGGCTCCCGAAAGATTGCGCACTATCTCGTCGATACGCGCGTCGCGGTCGACGGCCATTTTCTCGCCGAGAAACGCCAGGCTGAACGCGACGACCGCTCCTATCGCCGTAACCACAAGCACAGGCACTACGAACGTCATGAAAATTTCCATATCACCCTCCGAAACTGAGTCCCGTAAAACCGGTAAAAGCCAGCGACATAATACCGGCTATGATAAGCGCGATCGGAAACCCGCGGAACAGCTTGGGGATGTCCGCACGCTCCAGTCTTTCCCTTATGCCGGCCATGAGTATCAGCGCGAGCGTAAAGCCCAGTCCGACGCACACCGCATTGACGAAAGTATACAGCAGATCGTATTGCTGAGTTATGCCGTAATTGGCGGTAAACAATACGGCGCAATTAGTCGTTATAAGAGCGAGATATACGCCCAGGGACGTATACAGCGCCGGACTGGTTTTTTTAAGCACTATATCCAGCAGCTGAACGAGCGAAGCTATAATGAGAATAAACGTTATCGTCTGCAGGTACTCCATGCCGAGCGGTACCAGAATATAGTGGTAGATGAAAAAACACACTACGGCCGATACGGCCAGCACGAAAGTTACCGCCATTCCCATACCGACGCTTGAGTTTATCTTTTTAGAAACGCCGAGAAACGGACATATTCCTATCGACTGATTGAGCACTATATTGTTGGTCAGTATTCCTGCCACTATTATGGTGATTATTTCTCCGGCCATTTTCACGCCTCCCTCTTCAGCGCGCGCAGCTTGCCGTTACGGTATTCCTTATATCTGCCGAGCAATGCGTTGAACAGCGCCATCATAAACCCTAAAACTATAAAACCGCCGGCCGTTTTGGTAAACACGGTCAGTCCCGCCGCGCCCAAAGCCTGCCTGATCGCGCCGAGCAGGACTATCGAAAGCACAAAACCCAGTCCCATGCTCAGTCCGTCCACGGTAGCCGACAGCACGTCGTTTTTTGAGGCGAAAGCTTCCGCGCGGCCTAAAATTATACAGTTGACGACGATAAGCGGTATAAACGCGCCTATGCTGTCGTTAAGTGAAGGCAGAAATGAAGTGATAAACATCTGCACCAGCGTGACGAACGTCGCGATTATCACTATATAAGCCGGAAGTCTCACTTTGTCGGGAATAACCTTTCTGAGCAGCGAAATGAACAGATTGGAGAACACCAGCACGAACGCCGTGGCAAGCCCCAGTCCCAGCGCATTGGTCACAGACGTAGACTGCGATATCGTAGGACACATTCCCAGCACCAACACAAACACCGGATTGTTCAGAATACCGCTTAGCGCGGCGCTCTTCAGTTTTCCTGCGTCCATACGTTTACCTCCCCGAATCCGCCGACGTATTCGGCAGCCTGCGGATAAAATTCAAGCGCGTTTTCCACCGCATGTTTTATAGCCGGTCCGGTCGCTCTGAGCGTGGCTCCGGTAGTGCCTGTCAGCACGTTGTCGGTCGCTTTTATCTGCTCCAGAGTCATACCCGACAGTATCGACGTCAGATTGGCGCCGGTAAGCTCGAAATCCTTAGCGGGTTTGCCGTCCGGTATGTCGGATAGCGCTTCGTTTTCTTCCGCGACAGCAACCGCCTCTATCGCGCCGTCTTTTACCGTAACTATAAGTCCCAGAACAGCTCCCTGCCAGCCCGAACCTTTACCTGCGACTATAATCTCGCCCGCGTCCGAAACATAAATTCCGTATACGGCGTTCTTACTTTCCGACGGAACGGGATAGGACGTGAAGCGCTCTCCGGCCGAGACCGACTTGAGCGCGGCTATAAGAGCCGCGTCGGTAACCGCCTCCGGCGCGGCTTCGGGAATTCCGCCGCCGTAAAATTCGGCAATGTAAGCAGCCGCAATATTGACGGCGTTAGACAATCCGTTTACCGACGCCTTGTTGGTAGCGCCCGTCGCCGCCAGAATATCGCCGGCCGAAACCGCGGTCTTTCCTCCGGCATATTCGAGAAACGCGGCAAAATAGTCTGCGTTGAAAATATTGTTTGGCCCGGTTGGATTCTCTCTCTGCTGTTTTACCGAAGCGGATATGATCTTGTTTTCCTTGTCGAAAGACGTGAGAACGATTATGACGGGATTGCCGCCGTAACCCTGCGCCTGCGATTCGACCACCCGTATACCTGTTTTTTCACCTTTTGCGATAAAATACGAGACCAGAACTTTATTATTTCCGTCAACGCCGTTTTCGTCGTTGAACTTCTGAAGTGCCTCGGCGTCAGCGTCGTCCATGGTAATATATCCGCCCGAGTACGCTTCGTCTCCGGACACCTCCAGTCCGACCAGATCGGCGATCATTCCCGCCGTTTCGCTGTCGAGGCTGGCCTTGTATTCGGGGAAAAATGCATTCGCCAAAGCAAGCAAGGCTACGGCCACAGCGGATATAACAGCCATTACCGCGACTGAGCGGAGAGTGTTTTTCATGGATTTTGTCATCTCAGCTCCTCCGCCTTTTTAATTTTCTTTTTCTTTTCCCTGACATATCCGAAAGGTTTGGGTACAATGAATTTATCTATGAGCGGCGAAGCTATATTCATTATAACTATGGCGAAGCTCATGCCTTCCGGATAGCCGGCAAAGACTCTTATAAGCATGGTAATGAGCGCTATGCCCACTGCGAATACCGCGCTGCCGGCGAATGTGTTCGGGCTGGTCGAATAATCGGTCGCCATATACACCGCGCCGAAAATCAATCCTCCCGACAGGATATGCGCAAACATATTGTTCATCAGTCTGGCACCCGACAGGTTCATCGAGATCAGTCCGTCGAAAACGAGCGCGAAAAGTCCTGCGGAAGCGACTAAAATGAGCGGAATTCTCCAGTCTATGACCTTGCGGACAGACAGATAAACGTAGCCTATGAGAATGGCGATCACGCACGTCTCGCCCACCGCCGCCGATCCCGTGTTGCCGGTAAACAGCTGCATGAACAGGCTGCCGGCGTTTGTCGCTTTATCGCCCGACAGCCAAGTGGCGCCGGTTGAAACCTCGCCTATTATGCCTATTGTCTGAACGGCCGCAAGCGGCGCGAACGCAAACAGGAAAATACGTCCCATCGCCGCCGGATTGGCAAAATTCTTGCCTATTCCGCCGAACATCATTTTCACGATAACTATCGCGAACACCGATCCCAAAAGGCACAGTATCACCGTATCGAAGCTGAACGCTATGTTGTCGGCTATATGCTCGGAGCCTTTAAAGTATATGTTCAGATCCCATGCGTCCATTTTGATTTTAGCCGGAAGGTTGAGCGTAAGGATCACGGCAGTAACCACCGCGGAAAAATCGAATATGCTCGAACCCGCTATACCTTCACGGTTCCACTTGCCGCTTCGGATAAGATTGAAAAGCAGCTCCGAACCTACGCAGCCGATGACGCAAACGACCAGATTTATCGCCACATGATATCCGAAATAAAGTATTGCCGCAACCACGCACGGCAAAAGAGCAATAAGCACGTCAAACATTACGCCGGCGGTGGTATTATCGGGTTTCGTTATGTGCGGAGAAGCCGATACAGTATAAAGTTCGCTCATTTTCCGGCCTCCTTGATTTTCTTTTTAGCAAGACGTATTGACTGGACAAGAGGACGTTTTGCCGGACACACATAAGCGCAGCAGCCGCACTCGATACAATTTTTTGCGCCGTACTTTATCGCGCCCTGAACGTCTCCGTGCAAAATACAGCCGTCTATATACATAGGCATCAGCCGCATAGGGCAGGCTTTGGCGCATTTTGCGCAGTTTATGCAAGGTCCGGGCGCGCCCACAAATGCGGATTCGGCCGTCATAAGCAAAAGTCCGCTCGTGGTTTTTGTGACGGATATATCCGCTGAGGCGGCGGTGATTCCCATCATGGGACCGCCGCTGATAAGCTTCACGGTATCGTCTTTCGCGCCGCCGCAGAACTCTATCACGTCCGAGTACAGCGTTCCCACGGCGACGTTCAGGTTGGCAGGCTCGGCTATTCCGTCGCCGGAAACCGTCATACAGCGCTCGTACAGCGGCTGTCCCTTTCTGACGGCCAGATGCGCGGCATACGCAGTCTGCACATTGCTCACTATACAGCCGACCGAAGCGGGTAGCTTTCCGGGCGGCACCTTTCTTCCTGAAACGGCGTAAATGAGCTGTTTCTCCGCTCCCTGAGGATATTTCGTCTTTACGACGACAACTTCGGCGTTCAGTTTGCCGGAAGCTATCTTTGCGGATATGAGATCGGCCGCGTCCTTTTTGTTCGCCTCCAAGGCGATGGTAGCGTGGCGTACTCCCGTCGCTTCGGCAAGCAACAGCGCGCCGTCGAGAAATTCGTCGGCCTTTTCGAGCATGACGCGGTAATCGCACGTCAAATACGGCTCACATTCCGCGCCGTTTATTATAAAGGTATCGACCGACGTCTTATGATCGAGCTTTACAACAGTCGGAAATCCGGCTCCGCCCATGCCCACTATACCGCAATCGGCTACGCGCGAGAGAATGTCCTGACGCGACGGGTTGTCAAGCGCGGCGAACGAGACCGTATCGTACTTGTAATCGTTTTCGATTACGATATGTCTGCATTTGCCGGTAAGAGTCGCGCGGTCTTCGACCGCTTTGACGCACCCCGAAACAGACGCGAATATATCAGCGCTTACGGCGCCGGCGGCGGCCGCTATCTTTTGTCCGCGGCGCACACAGTCGCCCGGATTGACCAGCGGAACAGCCGGTTTGCCCAGATGCTGAGCTACCGGTATATATACCGTGGCGGGCGGCGGCATTATGCGGATCGATCTGTCGGCGGCAAAGAATTTCTGCGCTTTCGGATGTATTCCGTGCCTGAAAGTATTCAAGTATTACCTCCGGTTTGATTAAATATGGTAACTTAACTATTGTAACAATTTTTCATAAAATTGTAAAGTGTTTTACTCACTTATCGGCCTGACGGCGCTTTTTGTTTTCCTTGATCTTGCCGTAAATTATGCTTGCGAGCTGATATAAACCGAGAATGATGAGAAATATGCCGAAATACATCGAAAGATCAACCCCTTTTACCCGGCGCGAAACGTAAGCCGCAAGTATGCTCATCGCCGTCGCCGGAACTGCCGTCCACGCGAAAGCCTTGAAATCCACCAGTTTGTTTTTAAGATGTATTGCCAGCGCAACTACAGACATGGGAACGAACGCGATAAGATTTATCGACTGCGCCGTGTGCTGCTCAATGTCCGTAAACAGCGTTATCAGCGGAATCAGCAGAGTGCCTCCTCCCATACCCATTCCGCCTATAACGCCGCCGGCAAGCCCTACCGCAACGAGAATAAATATTTTCATGCGTTGCCTCTCAGAAAAAAGTAAGCTTTACGCCGGCCGACAGCATCAGCAGAGAAAACAGCACGCCCACTACGGTAGGATTAAGTTTTTTGAGCAGCAACGCTCCGGCTGCGCCGCCGGCTACCACCCCGGCCGATATCCATCCGGCGGCCGGCCAGTCTGCATAGCCGTAAATAATGTAGGTTACGGCGCTTGCCACGGATATAGGCAGAATGATGAAAAGCGCGGTGGCGTGCGCGCGTTTGGTCTCGTATCCGAGCGCCTTTTCCAGAAGCGGAACGAGCAACATTCCGCCTCCTCCGCCGAAAAAACCGTTGACAAACCCAACGGCAGCGCCTCCGAACGTTCTTACAATTTTTTCCGTTATCTTTTTCATACTTAAATAGTTTTGCTCATTATCGGACAAATTACCCATAGGCGCAGTCAAAAACGTCATAGTAAAAATTTTTCCGAATTCCGCTTTTATTTGATTGCAAAATTTGCCCGAATAATATATAATTGTATAATGTGTACGGTATGCCGTGCTTTATGCTCGAAGCTGCCGTCTATTTACGGAAAATCTTTTAAGACAAGGTGACAAAATGGTAAAGGCAACAAAATTCAAACGATTGACTCTGTGCGTGACTTCGGCCGTCATATGCTTTTTACTTGCGTTCGGCTTTTTAAACGGCATCTCCGCGGCGCGCGCAGCTGACGATAGCGATCCTTTCACCGATTACCCCAACACCGCAGTAAGCGTGAGCAACCCGCAGTTTTCGGACAAGGGCAGCGGTTCGCCCGCTTCTCCGTCCAACTGGACTGCTGACGGCAACGCCGGTAATTCGGTAAGCGGCATAATCAGTTTGAACGCTTCCGATTACGGCGCCAACCGCGACGACTACAAATTGGATATCTATCCCGAATACTCCGGATCAACTTATCCGACGACTCCTTTCGGCGGCAGCAAGTATCCCAATACCAATCAAAACGTTCTCCTTATCAACACCAACAGAGACGCGACCGTTTACGGCTATACGTCCTCCACCTTCACACTGGAAGCCAACAGATATTATTCTGTGTCCGTGTACGTTAAAACGGGCGACTTCGCGGAAGGCACCGGCGCCAGCATCCGCGTCGGCGGCGTCGACACCGGAAAGGGCGAAGAAAACGAGCTCGTGTTCCGCAACATCGACACTGTAGATAAAGTAGGCAAAGATACCGTACTCAGCGAGTCAAACGATTACGGCTTCGTCAGATACACTTTCTATATCGGCACTTCGTTCGTAAGCTCCACCGCTTCGGTCAATCTTTCGGTAGGCGCTAAAAATTCGGACGAGGACAAGGAGATCAATTATTTCGATCCGGCAAACGGCTATGCGTTCTTCGCCAATCTCGAAGTATTCGAGCTGTCTCCGATGACTTTCCGCAGTCTGACCGAAAAAGTTGCGTCGGACACCGTTATGGTAAAGGATCTCAATGCCGGCCTTACCTATCTTACCGGTCAGCCGCTTGCGCTGGACGATTTTTCAAAAATCGAGAACACCGAAGACTCCGAGCTTTCTACCGGCAACGCTTTCGCGTTCGTATATAACGCAAATACCTACGAACCTACCGACAGTTACAACTTTACGACCGATCCGGTCTCCCCTAACGGCAAATCGGGCAACAGCAACATCTTCGGACTGAGCACCTACAATACGCGCGACGACGCTTACGACTCGGCCACGATAGGTTTCAGAACCAAAGCGACTTATACCGTGCGCCGCAATTCCTATGTCCGTTTCAGCGTATGGGCGAAAACGCAGGACTTAAGCGGCAGCGCTTATATTAAGCTTAATACCGACGACGAAGTGCTCAACGGCAGCGACGACGGCAAGCTTACGGCCAACTCGGCAACCGTTTCCTCGTCCGAGGGCGCCGCGGCGCGCTACGGCTGGACCGAGTACGCTCTGTATGTCAAGGGCAGCTCGTTACGGGACTATGAAGTTTATATCGAACTCTGGCTCGGCACCGACGCCTCTACGACGGCTCAGGGCATCGCCATGTTCTCGGAGATCAGAGCGGAAGAGATAACTTATACTCAGTACACCGACAATAACGCAAACGGCACGGCTGTTACGTTCGATCCCACCGTCGCCGATACCGGAGTTACCAACGGTCGCTTCTACGAAGTAGGCGATTACGACGAATACAAATATCCTCTCGCCCCGTCCGGATGGACTTACTACACTCCCGACACCGTCACTACGACCGGCTTTTCGACGGAAAAGCTGGACAATAGCGACGACGTCATTTCCGGTATAATCCCCTACGACATCGCTTCGGTCCCCGAAGAAAACAAAAATTATCCCATTGCCTATAACCCGGCTTATTACACCGCTTCCGGCAACCTGCTCATGATACACTACGGCGGCAACGACGGCACTGCTGCCGGATATGCTTCCAGTTCGCTTACTCTTACGGCCAACACGCAGTATATCATAAAAGCCAATCTGATGACATACGGTATATCCGGTTACGGCGCAAACCTTGTGCTCAAAAACTCGGATAATACGGTCATCTCCTCCATCGAGCGCATCTCGGCTGACGAATTTACCGATTATACTTTCTATGTGCAGGGCGGTTCAGTCGATTCCACCGTCACTCTCGAGATCTGGCTCGGCCTTAACGATCGCACCGACAACAAGCAGAAACTTGCTTCCGGAACGGTGTTCGTCAACTCCGTTTCCATGTCAAGCGTGGATTCGTCCTCCGAAGACGACGTAGCCGCCTTCGAATCGGCGTACAACTCTTACTTCGCGGCGCTTAAGAACGGATCCGCTTCAAAACTCGGCTACGCCGCTTACACCTTCGCCTCCGAAACGTTCGACGCTTACGATGTATACGATACCGGCGCCGTCAAGACCGCGTACAACTGGAAGCTGACCGCCGGCGACGACGTGACGTTCGGAATTATCAAAACGTCCAACAGAGAAAGCACCTCTCTTATTCCCGGTTACTTCGAACTGGGCGATACCGAAAATCTCAGCTCGGGAATACTGTTTATACGCAATAATTCCGCAACTTACTCGAGAGTCGAGCTTACTAACAAATATTCGCTCGCGGAAAACACTTATCACAAACTGACTCTAAGGCTCAAAGTTGATTTTGAGAACTTTAACAGCTCGGATACGGCGATCGGCGCCGGTATAGAGCTGACCGGTACCGACTACCTCTTCGAAGACGTCAAATCCACCGCTTTGGTAAAGGACGCCACCACCGATACCGAATATTACAGAGAATTCACTTTCTATATCCATGCCGAAGCCGCGGCTGAAGTGGGCGTTGCTTTCACTCTCGGCGGTAACGAATTTACCAACCAAAACGCGCGCGGAATTATCTACGTCACCAATATCGATATTCAGGAAATCGGCAATACCGATTACGAACAGAGCGTCACCGCAATCGAAGACTATAAAGACAAGAACGACGCCGACGATCCTTACAACATTGCCGCCGAAATAAAAGCTTCCGACAGCGGCTCGGACACCGAAACGGATACCGATACCGAAACGGATACCGATACGACTCAGCCGTCCGGCACAAGCTGGTGGCTCATTCCTTCTATACTCTTCGCCGTTGCGATAGTGATAGCCATCGTCGGATTCTCTATCAGGAAGTTTGCCGAAAAACGCGCAAAGCGCAAGACCACGCACAAAACGGCCAATTACGACCGCCGCGTAACGCTCAACAGACAACAGACCGCTCAGAAAACGTCGGGCGGTAGCAGAGTAGTTACCGACACGAAGGACGTATTCGAGACCTTTGACGACAACGCGCCTACCCCTGCCGAATCAGCTAAAACAGCAGATACGCAGCCTAAGGATTTATTCGAGACTTTCGACGACAACGTTTCCTCCTCTGATACGGCCGGCTCTCAAACTCCTTCTGCCGACGCAACCGCCGACGCTGCGGAGAAAGCGGCCGCGGCGACATCGGACGCGCCTGCCGAAAAGAAGGAAGAAACCGCGGCTTCGGACGCCGAGCCAAAAAACTCCGCGAAGCCCGATGCCGAAAAAGCTGCAGCGACCGGAAAAGCTCCGGTCGTAAAGCCCGACGCTTACACAGATGAGTTTGAGGACTGATTAAAGCAACAAAAATAAAAGAGGTTCCTCTCGTATAGCGAGCGGAACCTTTTTTTATATGCTCTTACGCCACGTTTAATATGCCATATCCCCCACGCCGCTCGTTCCTGCCGTTTTTCCCTGCCCCCGCAATTTCTTGAGAGCGCCGCTTTTACATACTCCCCGACCGTAAAAAGAGTTGCCGGCAATGACAATGTACGGTAACGCAATAAATCTGTCATATTTACAGGTTAATTCGCGCAGTACAGCCCTCTTGCCGTGACAAGCGCTGCCGCAACGCTTAAAGATTAAAAGCAAAACTGAATACAGCGTAAAAAACTCTCTTTAAGCTTCGTGACGGTCGCCATGCTTCGATATAAAAGACAAGATCAGCAAAAAAGACGTTTTTAAAAACGTCTTTCCGTTTGTTTTTCCGGTAAACCGATTGGATTATCAATTAACTTTTCCGCGTTATACTTTCCAACCGCCGTTGACGGAAAACACCTGTCCGGTGACATACGAATCGCGCTTTGTCAGGACGGACACTATATCTGCGATTTCCTGCGGCTTGCCGAAACGCCCCAAAGGAATTTCGGCCTCGGTCGCAACTCTGTCCTCAGGCGACAGATCTGCGGTCATATCCGTATCGACCGCGCCGGGAGATACTGCGTTTACGGTAACGCCGCAAGGCGCAACCTCTTTAGCCAGAGCTTTGGTCATGCCGATAACAGCCGCTTTCGACATCGAATAAACCACCTCGGCAGAGCCGCCGATTTCGCCCCATATTGAAGCGATATTTACGATACGGCCGAAGCGCGCAGAGAGCATATCGGGCAAAAAAGCGCGCGTCACTTTAAAAAGAGCCCTCGCGTTTACGCCCATTACATAGTCGTATTCTTCGTCGGTAACGTCCTGAAAAAGCTTAGTAAGTGAAACGCCTGCATTATTTATAAGAGTGTCCGGTCTGCCGAACGAATCGCATACCGTTTTCAGCGTTTTTAAATCGCCGTCGTCTGTCAGATCCGCGCGGACGGCCAGCGCTCTGACGCGCGAAGCTTTAAGCTTGTCCGCGAGCGCAAGCGCCTGCTCCTCGGAATTGCGGTAATGTAAAATAATATCGAAGCCTTCGGCTGCAAGGGACTCGGCTACGGCTCTTCCTATTCCCTTAGCCGCCCCTGTCACTAACGCGCACCGCCCTGAACGCATAACGGCGTAACCTCCTAATAGTTGTCCGGAAGGTCGTTCTCAAAGAGAACGGCTTTATCTCCGGGAAGCTTTCTGAGAACCGCAACGCCCGAATACAAGTCGTCAGCGCAGAAAATATTCTCTTTCGGCATTCCTGACGATAGGGCGCCGTCTCTCAAAACCGCGGCGAGCGGACCGACAAATATTCCGTAATCGCAGACTTTGCCCACCTCGCTGCCCAGCTTGAAGTTCATTTCGTTCTCTTCGCTGCCCAGTTCCACAAGTCCGGGGGTAACTATGATACGGCTCCTGTCGAATGCGCCGAGTATCGCGAGAGCGTTTACTGCGCCTTCTATATTAGAATTGTATGCGTCGTCGATTATTATCATGCCGCCGGCGCCTTCTATAAGTTCAAGGCGATGCGGCACCGGTTCGATACCGGCTACGGCGGCCGCCGCTTCATCTGCGCTTACGCCCAGCTGTATGCCTAAAGCCACTGCCGTCGTTATAAGCCCTGGAATATGCTTGCCCAGCAGCCGCGTTTTAAAATGCGTATTACTGCCCTTGTAACAAAAATCGAACTCTGTGCCTTCAACGCCCACTTTAACGTTATCATAACACGCCGAAGCGCCTTTAAGACCGGCTTCGCCGGTCAGTATTTTTGCGCACGAAGTTTTGTCATACAGCTCTATGTTGTCTTTACTGTCGCCGTTAAACAGCGCGAGCCCGGCCGGCGCAAGATTTTCTATTAGTTCGTATTTAGTATTTTTTATATTCTCTCTTGTGCCGAACGTTTCAAGATGCTGGTTCCCTATGGTGGTGATAATACCGAAGTTGGGTTTGACTATCTGCGCAAGCTCTTTAATATCGCCCACGTTGCGCGCGCCCATCTCCGCTATAAATATATTGTCACTGTCAGTAAGATCGTTATTTACGACTTTGGCTATCCCCATCGGCGTATTATAACTCAGCTTTGACGCGCATACTTTGAATTTTACGGAAAGGACGGCGGAAAGTATTGCCTTTTCGGTCGTTTTCCCGTAGCTGCCCGTTATCCCCACTCTTATAAGACCGGGATGATCGTCCAGCTTGCGCATCGCCTTAACTTTATAGCCGTGATTGTTAAGCTTTTCGACCGGCTTCATCAGAAAATTAACAAGCAGCGCATTGTACGGTACCAGCGCCGGAAGTATGCCCAGCAACGAGTAGCCTGCGAAACACAGCGATCCGAGCCACATCAGAAGAAAGGATTCTATCGCGTAAAATATCGCCAGTATCAGGCGGAGACGGATAATGCGTGCGGTGTTTTTAAGCGGAACCTTCTGCCTCTCGTGAAGATTGAGCGCAAAAAACAGAATACAGAAGCCGACCATGAACAGATATCCGAAATATCGTGCAGCCGGATATTCGCCGAAGCACGCGATATACACGAGCATTGCGGCGACCGAAAAAAAGCCGGCGCCGAAATATCTCAGCAGGTAATCGCCTTTAGTCAGGCGTATCCAGTTCATAACGCCGTGGCATTTATAGCCGGAAAGCTGAAGCATATGCAAAATTTTGCCGCTGATAAGACTCAGCAGCACCGTAGAAAGCAATGTGAATACGATTGTAAAGGCTATTTGCATACGGTTCTTTCCGTCTCATCCGCGAACGCGGTCAATATTGCATAATATGCCGCTGCGGAATCGATATATGAATAATGTCCTCCGGCAAGAAATATCACCGCGCTGTCGGCAATCCCTTTTTCTAACCTTCTCGCCATATACGGCGGCGTGTCCTTATCGTCCTTGCCCCACACAATCAGCGTCGGACACCGCACTGACGGCAGTTCCTTTTCTAGATGCGTATTTACGATTCTGGTAAACACGCGCCGCATATCCGCGTCAAGCGCCCTGTAGTCGGCAGATCCGCCTTCAGTCTTGAGCCCCAGCCGCTTTGCAGCCTTGTAAGCTCCTACTTTAAGATAGTACCCGACGCCGCGTCTAGGACGCATTCCGGCGCTGTCGGTAAGCACAATGCCTGCGGTAAAAGGCAGTTTGCCCAGAATGATTGCGACCCGACCCCCGAAGCTGTGTCCGACAAGCAGCACGCGTTTATACCCCAAAGAGTCTATTAGTTCCGCAGTAACGAATGCATAGTCGTATATGCCCCAGTCCTTGCCGGGCGGCGACGATCTGCCGAATCCTGGAAAGTCTATGTTCACAGCCGCACGTCCGTCGCTTTTCAGACGGTTGAAAACGCCTTCAAAACTCACATGACTGCCGCCCCATCCGTGCATCAGGATTATCGGGACGCCGCTGCCTTCGCATTTCTCGTAATAAATTTCGGTTCCCGAAACTACAGTCGTCAAAGTTCACCTCGAAAGTTTCATTACATATGCGCTTTTTTCGCCGTAATATCTCTTTCTTTTGTAAACTTCAGTAAATCCAAGCGACGAATACAGTCCGATTGCGGCGGTATTATCCTCCGCCACTTCCAGATATACAGACGTCGCTCCGCTCGAAAAGACGCGTTGCAGCAGAGCCTCCATAAGACCGCGGCCTATCCCGCGCCGCCTGAACGCCGGTTTTACTGCGACGTTACATATCTCCGCCGTATCGAGCACGAGTCTCATTCCGGCATACCCGGCAAACTCGTTGCCGTATTCGGCTTTTACAAACGTGTAGTCGGACGATGCAAGCGCGGCCGAGATATCTTTCTCGCTCCATGCGCACTCGATACATTCCTTTTCAAGGAGGCATATATCGCCGGCGTCGGAGACAGTGCAGTCAGTCACGCGCATTTTCTTCAGCCTGCGACTTGCGCACATATTGCGGAAGCAGCTGTCCGTACCCGACAAACGCTCCCGTTAAAGCGCGGGCGCGCACCGCCGCCGCGAGGCCGAACTCCTGTCCGACCGTACCGAATCGGCGCATTTTAGTATCGGTGCTGACAGCAAAAGGCTCGTCGATTTCGGAAAGAAACGCCTGCACCTCATTCTCTTTTACGCACCGCGGCGCAAGAAGCTCGTGCATCGTGGGGTTTTCGTATGCGGCCAGATAAGCGAAGCCGTTTCCCGCGTCCCACACCGATATGATACTGTCAGCGTCTGTCAGAATATTATATGCGAGAACTTCACCCATGTTGACTGCAATCGCCGGTTTTCCCAAAGCGAAACAGAACGCGCGCACGGCGGACAATCCGATACGTATCCCCGTAAAAGAGCCGGGGCCGACACATACCGCAAAAGCATCTGCGTCGCGCACCGTAAACCCTGCGTCGCGGAACAGTCTGTCCGCCACAGGCATCAGTTCGGCAGACGCCTGACGGAATCTGTCATCCCTGTAGTCGAAAGTCCTGTCGCCGTCGATAAGCGCTATTTCCGTAGCGAGCCCGGCTGTATTTACCGCAAGTATTCTCACAGCCGTATATGCTCCGCGACGTTTTCGGAGTACCTGTACATAACGATACGGCTGCCTATCGCGCATACCGGCTGAGCGGACAGCTTTCCGGCAAGCTCGCTCAGAGCCTCCGACGGGGACAAAGGACAGCTTTTAAGTACCGAAAGTTTGATCAGCTCTCTGGCGTTAAGCGCGTCGGACGCGGCCTTTACCAGATTATCGTTTATACCGCCTTTTCCTATCTGGAAAAGAACTTCGCATTTCCCTGCGACAGATTTAAGCGTGGCACGCTGTTTGCTTGTCAAATACATTGATCTCCCTCTCGTTCTCGCCGGTAATAGTTATTTCCACCGTAAAAGTCGTCAGCCGGCTGAATTCTTCTCCCAGATTATCCGCCCATTCGACTGCGCACACGCAATCGGGACGGCCGAAATATTCGGTAAGTCCGGCCTCTTCGGCTTCGGCGAAGCTGCCCAGTCTGTAAGCGTCGTAATGACATAACGTCAGCTTGCGCCCGTTATGCATTTCCATAAGCGTGAACGTGGGACTCGTCACGTTTTCGGCGATGCCCAGTCCGCGCGCCAGACCTTTCACAAATACCGTTTTGCCGGCGCCCAGCTCGCCGCGGAGAGCGATAACCTCTCCTCCGTGCAGCGACCGGGCAAAGTCGGACGCAAACCCGAGCATTTGGTCTGCGGAAGAAATTCTCATAGGGATATTATACTATATTCTTAAGATTTTATCAACCGTTATGATTATGTATTGTCTGTTCGGCACGATTTTTTTTGCGCGGCATAATGCGGTCAAAAGCTCTCTCAAGCGATTTGTACAGCAGAAAAGTCACTATCGCGCTTATTATTCCGCGCAGCAGATTGAAAGGCAGTACCGACAGCGGAAGATAATACGCGTAAAACGTGTTTGCCGTAATTGAGGGAAAAAGCGGCCGCATCATATTAAGCAGTATCTCCCAATTGCCGTTGAACATCAGCTTCATATAAGCCGGAATAAGAATAATCCGATTGACTAAAACTGCCGCGGCCGTGCTCGTTACGATACCGACAGCAAGCCCTGCTACGGCGCCCTTAAGCGTTCTGTGGCGTTTGTATATAAACGCAGCCGGAAGCACCAGCGCCATGCCAATGATAATATCCCCCAGCTCGCCCACGCACGCGGTGGAAGTAAACGGAATCTTGAACAGACATTTGATGAGTATGACGGCGGCGCCTGCCGACGGTCCGAGCATGAACCCGGCAAGCAAAGCCGGTACGTCCGATATCTGCATATCAAGAAACCCCGGAAAGCCCGGCAGAGGAAACTTCACGAACATATAGAGAACGTAGCTGAGAGCGGTAAACACCGAAAGCATGACTATGTATCTTGCGGTAAGAAAGCCGCGTTCTTCCCCGACTTCCGATTTCATTAAAAAACGCCTCCTTAAAATAAGGGGCGTTGCAAAATATACACTATTTTCAACTTATAACATCCGGACTGTAACCGTCGGTTCGGGAATTGCACCCGATCGGGCGACTTGCGTCGCTTAGCGGACTATACCGCCGGTGGGGACTTGCACCCCGCCCCTAAGTTGTTATACATAGATTTTACACCATTTCATAAGTAAAATCAAGCGAATACGCGGCAGTTTTTAAATTTTGACCAGCTTAAACACCAGAGGCGCTCCCAGCGAAGCCCACGCCGCCACGATGAAATACCGCAGATAGCCGTGCAGAAAAGCGACCGATTCGGGAAAAGCGTATTTCAGTCCCTCTTTCAGCGCGAGCGTTACGGCCAGACCGACTACGCATCTGAGAAAGTATTTCCACAGCGTCTTCGTCCTGACTTCATAGCGGACGAACCGTTTTTCCACAAAATATCCGGTCGTAACCGCTCCGTACGCTCCGAGCACCTTCATTACGTCGGGAACCTGCCGCGCGGCGCCGGTAAATACCAGAATCAAACACACCGCCAGCGTCAGCGGGAGGACTCCCGCAAAAATCAGGTGTTCCCTGTCGCCCAGCAGATCGAACAGCCGTGAAAAGCACAGCGCCGACAGTATGCCTGCCGCGCATCCGGCTATTACGTCGGTAAGGTAATGCTGTCCGAGGTAAACCCTCGAAAACATAACGGCGAGCGTAGCGTAAACGCCGACCGGCAGCAAAACCGCTCCGACTCCGGTGTTTTTATACTTGCGGTTAAGCTGAACGGACACGTTGGAAATACTCTGCGAATGTCCGCTCGGCATACTGTAGCCGCCCGTAGGCTCTCCTATAGAACGTATTTCATCGGGATGAGCGACGTAAGGGCGCGGCCGTCTTATAAGAGTTTTTAATCCTTCGTTAAGAGAAACGCCGAGAATATAAACGTTGATAAACTTAAAAGCGAACTTTTTGTCTATACACCAATAGAGAAATACCGCAACCGCCAGAAACAGTATTTCGGTGCCGAGCTGCGTTATTCCTATAAAAAGATAGTCAAGAAAAGCATTGCTGATTTTCTGCAGTTGTACGACAATAAAAGCGTCCGTCATAAGGATACTCAGGCCTTGCGCGTATTCGTTCCGTCAGACCACAGCCTTTCAAGCTGGTAAAACTCGCGCATCTCCTCATAGAATATATGCACGATTACCGATCCGTAGTCTACGGCAATCCATTTTTTATCGCTGTCGCGGTGCAGCGGTTCTATGCCGAAACCGACGGATAATTTTTCGTCGACGTAATCGGCAAGCGCCTTGACCTGAGTGGTGGACGTCGCCGAAGCTATAACGAAATAATCGGCTATAATCGACCGAGCGGAAATATCTATGACCGTTATGTCGCGGCCCTTCTTTTCTCCGAGAAACTGCGCGACGGCGTCGGCAAGCTTATCGGGAGTGCTTACGTCCTTTACTGCGGCTGTCTTTTCCGAAACCTTTTTTGTCATGGTTACCTCTTGGTTTTGTTTGAGTAATATTCGTATGCTTCCGCCGTGCCCGGAGCAACGACACCTCCGCACCCGTTTACATATTCGAGACTGCGCCCGAGCGCATAAGCCATAGCCGCGTCAAGATCGGTACAGGCCAAAGCGCGGATCGTCTCCACTCCGGGAAAATCCCTGCCCGCCTCCGTCATATCGGCGATGTAAACGATCCGACCGAGCAGCGACATATCCGGCTTGCCTGTGGTATGGTATTTTATAGCGTCAAGTATCAGCCTGTCGGTTATGCCGAAGCATTTTTCAGCTATGAGCGCCCCTACCGGCGCATGGCGCACCGCTTGCGGCATAGCCGATATTTCGTCCGGAACGTTTATACCTTTTTCAAGCAGCAGCGCCTCGTCGGCATACTTGCCGATATCGTGCAGTATAAGCGCCGTTATCGTCTTGTCGGTATCCTCTCCGTGCAGCTTGGCGAGCTTTATTCCGGCTATCACCGCCCGATAGGTATGGTCGATACGCGACTGTTTCATGCCGAATTCGGAATACCTGGCAGTCATAGACGGGTATTTGCCGTATAATCCTTTTTCGGCGATATAGGCGGCTACGTCCTCGGAAATATCGGCAGTCACGCCGAATGCGAGATCCGCCTTGATCTTTGCCGAGGAATAATCGCGTATCGTGATACCGCTGAACTCTAGGTCATAACCTTCTGCGCGGCGTTCGTCCAAGGCCGCGAGAGAAAATCCTTGTCTTTCGGTAACGAACCAACGCGCGTTGCGCTTGAGATAATCGGCCTCTCGCCAGTCGTTAAGCCTGTCGAGCATATCGGAGCCTATCGCGATCGAAAACTCGGCGTCAGGCCAAAGCTCTTTGAAATGTCTGAGCGTGCGGCAGGTGTAGCTCACGCCGGAGGAATCTGTTTCGTACCGCGAAATCTCAACGTTCTTAAGTCCGGCTAAGGACATACGGAGCATTGCGATCCTGTCCTCGGGCGGAGCGATATCCGCTTCGGTCTTAAACGGAGATATGCGGCACGGCACGATAACGGTTTTATCGAAACGCTCTGACATAACGCGCACCGACTGAACGTGTCCGAGCTGCACCGGATCGAAACTCCCGCCGAAAACGATTATCCGCTTCATTCCACAAACTCGAATTCTATATCGAGCATACGCACCGTGTCGCCGTCAGCCGCTCCGGCCGTGCGAAGCGCCTTTATCACGCCCAGCTCTTTCAGTTTGCGCTGAAAGAAATTAAAGCTGTCGGTACTGTCCAGTACGACGTTACGCGCCAGCTCGTCAATGAGCCCTCCGGTCACTTCGAACGCTCCGTCAGTATCCTTTATTATCTCAAAACCGCCGGCGTCGGGTTTTTCGTAAACGAAAGGTTCGAAGCGCATCGGCTCGACGGGCGGCAGCTTGGACAACGCTTTTGCCATTGCCGCAATCAGTTCGTCCACGCCGACATGAGAAGCGGCGCTTATCACAACGGGCTTTTTGCCCACCGCTTCGCGGAATTTTACTATGGCGGAATCGTCCGGAAGCAGGTCGGCTTTATTGAGCACGACTATCTGTCTGACTTTGGCAAGCGCTTTGTTGTAGGTTTTAAGCTCGCGGTTGATAATACGGTAATCCTCTGCCGGATCGCGCCCCTCGCTTCCGGATATATCGATCACATGAACTATGAGCCGCACACGGTCAACGTGCCTTAAAAAGGCGTGTCCCAGTCCGGCGCCTTCGCCTGCGCCCTCTATAAGTCCGGGTATATCGGCGACGGTAAAGGACATATCGTGATATTTCACTACGCCGAGATTCGGATGCAGCGTCGTAAAATGATATCCGGCAATTTTGGGGCGCGCGGCGGAAATCACGCTCAGAATAGTGCTCTTGCCCACATTGGGAAACCCTACCAGTCCCACGTCGGCAATGGTTTTGAGCTCCAGAACAACGCTGCGTTCGGACGTTTTCTCGCCGGTCTGGGAAAAGCGCGGAGTCTGTCTGCGCGCGCTTTTGAATCTGGCGTTGCCCTTGCCGCCGCGGCCGCCGCGCAGCACTACCGCACGCATACCGTCGCTGAACATATCCGCAATCACGGCTCCGGTATCCGCGTCTTTTATAACGGTGCCGCACGGCACTTTTATGACCGTATCCTTTCCGTTTTTTCCGTGCTTGAAAGTACCCTCGCCGCGCGCGCCGTTTTCAGCGCGGAAGTGCTGAGAGTATCTGAAATCTATAAGCGAGCTTTTACCGGCGTCCGCCTCGAAAATTATATCTCCGCCATTGCCGCCGTCGCCGCCGTCCGGGCCGCCTTTACTGACATATTTCTCAGTGTAAAAAGACGTGCAACCGTCGCCGCCGTCGCCTGCTTTTATGAAAATTCGCTGTACGTCTATGAACAACGCTTTACTCCCTGATCCCGAGCTTTTTAAGTATCGCCTTACTTGCCTTTCGTCCGGCGCCCATTGCAAGTATTACGGTCGCGGCTCCGGTCACCGCGTCGCCGCCGGCATAAATTCCGTCTATATTGGTCATCATGTCATCGTCTACGACTATCGTACCCTTACCTGCCGTCTTAAGCGCCTCGAAACTGTTTTTGATAAGCGGATTGGGCGAAGTGCCGAGCGCTATTATCACTGTATCGCAGGGAATGTCGTACTCGCTGCCGGGTACTTCAACCGGTCTGCGACGGCCGGACGCGTCCGGTTCGCCCAGTTCCATGCGGATGCATCTCAATGCCGACACCCAGCCGTCCTGTCCCAATACCTTAACAGGATTTGTCAGCAGAACGAATTCTATACCCTCTTCCTCGGCGTGATGGATCTCCTCTTTACGGGCGGGCATCTCTTCGCGTCCGCGGCGATAAACGATCTTGACGCTTTCGGCGCCCAGTCTGAGCGCGGTACGGGCCGCGTCCATCGCAACGTTTCCAGCGCCTACTACGCAGACGTTTTTACCGTGTATAACGGGCGTGGGACTGTCAGGATCGTAAGCCTTCATGAGGTTGACGCGGGTTAGAAATTCATTTGCAGACAGCACTCCGTTAAGGTTCTCGCCCTCTATCCCCATAAACATGGGCAGACCTGCGCCCGAGCCGATAAACACCGCGTCGTACTCTTCCATAAGCTCTTCTATGGTAACGGTTTTGCCGGCTACGGTATTAAGCTCGATATGTACGCCTTTCTCCTTAAGCTTGTCTATTTCTGCGGCGACGAGGCGTTTGGGAAGACGGAATTCGGGAATCCCGTAAACCAATACGCCGCCGGGACGATGAAAAGCTTCAAACACGGTCACTTCCACGCCTGCCGCGGAAAGCTCGCCGGCGCAGGTAAGTCCTGCCGGGCCCGAACCGATTACGGCCACCTTTTTGCCGGTAGGCGCGCACGGCGGCTCGCTTTTCACGTTGAGCATATAATCGCCTACAAAACGCTCTACCGAGCCTATTGCGACCGGTCCTTCCATGCGACCGCGCACGCAAAGCTTTTCGCACTGATTCTCCTGCGGACAAACGCGGCCGCAAACCGACGGCAAGCTGTTAGTCGATTTTATTATCCGTCCGGCTTTTTCGATGTCACCTTCTTTTACCGCGCGCAGAAACTCGGGTATGCGTACCGAAACCGGACAGCCTTGCATACAGGGTGCCGCCTTACAGTTAAGACAGCGCGAAGCTTCGGCCTGAGCGGTTTCCAGATCGAAACCTAGCGCTACTTCTTCAAAATTTCTTGCACGGACAGCCGCGTCCTGGACGGGCATTGCGTTTCTGGGTTTTTTCTCGATAGCCATAATTATTCCTTCTCTCCGGTAAGCATACAAACGTGTCTGCGCTCTTCCGAGCGGTAGACTTTTCCGCGATTAATCGCTTCGTTCCAATCAATGAGATGTCCGTCGAACTCGGGACCGTGCACGCAGGCGTATTTGGTTTCACCGCCTACGGTGAGACGGCAGCCTCCGCACATTCCGGTACCGTCGACCATTATCGTGTTCATGCTGACAATTGTCTTTATGCCGTAAGGCCGCGTCATCTCGGCAACGGCGCGCATCATCGGCATGGGACCTACGGCAAAAACGCAATCGTAATTCTTACCGGAATCGAGCAGTTCCTTAAGCACGTCGGTAACGAATCCTTTACGGACGTAACTGCCGTCGTCCGTAGTCAGATATAGATTTTTCGCCGCGGCTCTGAACTCGTCCTCGTACATTATAAGCGACTTGTTTCTTGCGCCTATAATGACGTCGGCCGGCCTGCCTTCCGCCTTGAGGTGTTTAGCCTGAGGATATATTACGGCAGTGCCTATCCCTCCGCCTATAAGCGCCACGTTGCCGTATCCGTCCAGCTCGGTGGCGTTCCCCAAAGGCCCGACGAAGTCGGAAATGCTGCCGCCTTGGGGAATCGCGGCAAGCTTCATCGTCGTATAGCCGACTTCCTGGACAAGCACGGTAACCGTTCCGCGGTCGCGGTCGTAGTCGCAAATGGTCAGCGGTATGCGCTCGCCTTCCTCGTCGGGACGAAGTATGATAAACTGCCCCGGGCGCGCGTGCTTCGCAACGGCCGGCGCTTCGATAACGTACTCGTTGACCTTTTCGCACAGCGTTCTCTTTTTAAGTATTTTGTACATTTTTCTCTCCGTAATTACAGTATTCTTTGACAGGACATCTCCAACAGGCCGGCGACTGCGATTTACAGCAGTATCTGCCGTGGAAAATGAGCAAATGGTGCATTCTTGTTTTTTCATCCGGCTTAAGCAGCGCGTCAAGATCTTTTTCGACGTCGTAAGGCGTTTTGCCGTCGGACAATCCCAAGCGGTGGCTAAGTCGGAACACATGAGTATCGACGGCAATGGCAGGCTCGTGAAAAGCCACGCTCATCATAACGTTAGCGGTTTTTCGCCCTACGCCTCTGAGCGTGATAAGCTCGTCGAACGTATGCGGCACCTCTCCGCCGAATCGCGTTATTATATCCAACGACGCCGATAAAATGGACGCCGCTTTAGAATGATAGAAGCCGCAGGAATAAATAAGCTTTTCAAGCTCCGCCGGCTTAAGCTTGACCATGTCGTAAACCGTAGGCGCAACAGCAAACAGGTCTTTTGTGACAATGTTCACGCGCTTATCGGTACACTGCGCGCTGAGAATTACCGAAACGAGCAGCTGATACGTCGTCCCGTATTCCAGCTCGCAATGCGCGTCGGGATATTCCGCTTCCAGCTTGGATATAATTTCTTCCGTTTTCATCGTACAAATTATATCATATAACGGCAGCTCAAGTCAACTTCCGGACGCTGTATCGGCTATTTAACGCGATAAATTTCAATCGGCCGGTAAATTATTTTGCTCCTTGTCGCATGAATCCGGCTCCTCTGCCGGCACGGTTTCCGCCGGACGCGCGTTACCGTGGCGCACGAACGACATAGTAACAAAAGCGAGCGCCGCAAAAGTAAGCGCGTAAGGCAAAAGAGCGCGCGGCGTGATGTAGTCCATACACAGACCGGCAAAAAACGGCGTCGTTGCCTGAGCGCCCATGGCGAACGCATAGTACAGTCCCGTATACGCGCCCGTAGTTTCCTCGGTGGCGAGCTCCACGCTCATTACGAACGAATGGACGTTTATGGTCGCCCAACCGGCGCCCACGAATATGAACACGGGATACATCGCCGCTTTGATAACCGCAGTCTGAGTCGTGGAGAAAATGAGCACGGTGCCGAACGCCAGACCTATTACCATAAGCACGACTCCTATAAGCACCGTAAACTTACGGCCGATCCTTTTGCCTAAAAACACAGACGGAATAAACATACACGCCGCGGAAACCTGCGCCACGATAAGCGGAAGCTCGAAGTCCATTCCGAGTATTTCCTGCGAAAATACCGAAAAGTGAGTTGTAAGGCTGTTGTAGGCCATATACCACAGAAAAACCGACGCGAGAATGAGGAAAAGACTTGTAAGCTGCCCGCGCGAAAGCGTTCTGAGCACGGCGCGCGTCGATACTTTTTCCTTTACTTCGTCGTTTTCGTCCTCGTCGATCCCCAGCCGGCGCAGCAGCTCGGCTTTTTCTTCGGCCATCTTGTTTTCGTCCACCTTTACGGCCATAATAACAGACGAAGCGACCATTAAAAAAACTATTATGGAAAAGAGTATCCAGTTATCCGCTTTGCCGCGGAGAAACATACTCAGTATAAGAAATATCAGTCCGCCGACAAGTCCCATTATATTTATGACCGCATTCGCAGGACTGCGTATCGGTTTGGGCGTTACGTCGGGCATGAGCGCTACTGCAGGAGTGCGGTAAAGGCACATAAAAACCAGAACGAAAGCGGTCATGGATATCATCAGCGCAAAATTGCGCTGGCTGTGTCCCAAGTTCAGCAGCATGAAAGTAACTGCGGCAAGTATCGACCCGCATACGATAAACGGTATGCGTCGCCCGAATTTATTGCGCCATTTCATAGGAAACCTGTCGGACAATATCCCCATGAACGGCAGCAGCACCAGAGCGAGGACGTTATCCATTATCATTACTATGCTGTACTGCGAATAATTCAGGCCGAAATCGGTCAGGTACAGAGGCATCAGAGTATCGTAAGCCTGCCAGAAAATAGAGATCGTGAAAAAAGCAAGTCCCACCAATATAGTGCGCGGGATATTAAGCTTAAGCTTGGCTTCCGCAGCCATCAGGTTTACCTCCGTATTTTACTGTCTTTATTATAGCATACCGATATAACGGAAGTAAATACGTTTTATGAAAAAACTTGAAATATTTTACAGCTCTCTGCCCGTTATTTCTCCGCGCACGTTGACCGAATAAACGCCGGCAAACCTTTCGCTGCGGAACGTTCCGAGCACGCGTCTTGCCGCTTCGAAATTGTTCTGCTCCACTCTGACGCTCAGACCGCAGCCGAGACCGAGCTCGCGCGGAGTGTTGACTATTGTGCCTCTGACTCCCTCGCGCCGCAAAACGTCGTAAAAATTCATCGCCGCGCTGCGTGAGCGAAAAGAAAAAATGTAACGCATATGTCCTCTTCCTTTGAATATATTTTGTCGAATCGGTGTCTTTTCAGACGCTTTCTGTAATATTATATATTACATTATATTTCCGAGAGGTAACGGCAGTGATATATTTCGACAATTCGGCGACCACCCGCTTTAAACCCGAATGCGTTATAAACGCAATGGTAAACGCAATGAAGTTTCTCAGCGCAAACCCAGGCAGAAGCGGCCATTCCGCAAGCGTCAAAGCGAGTCTGCTGGTTCACCGCGCACGCTGCAGAGTCGCCGGTTTAGTCAATGCCGATCCTTCGAGAGTGATTTTTACCCTCAATTGTTCGGACGCGCTCAATATGGCAGTTCTCGGCACCGCAAAAAAAGGCGGCCACGTCATAACCAGTATGTGCGAGCATAACTCGGTGCTCAGACCGCTGTTCGAGCTCAGGCGCGAAGGCGTAATTGAGCTTACTGTTTTAAAACCGTGCTCGTCGGGACACGTTTCGGCGGAGGACGCGGAACGCGCGATAAGAAAGAATACTTATATGATCGCTATAGGCAGTATGTCCAACGTTACCGGAAGCGTGGCGCCGGTTCACGACCTCGGACGGATATGCCGCAAAAACGGACTGCTCTATCTGTGCGACGCTGCGCAAAGCGGCGGTTATACCGATATTAATATGCGTGAAAGCAACATCGATATGCTCGCTCTCGCTCCGCATAAAGGCCTGCACGCCCCTATGGGCGTCGGCGTGCTCGCGCTCAGCGAACGCGTTTCGCCCAATCCGATACGTTTCGGCGGAACCGGCACCATGTCCGAAAGCGTCTATCAGCCGATGGATATACCCGAAGGCTTTGAAACGGGAACGCTGCCTCTTCCGGCTATAGCCGGGCTTACAGCCGGCATTTCCTGGGTAGAAGCAAACGCGCACGACTTCAGACCGAAGCTGTCGTCGCTGTCCGACTATCTGCTGTCCCGTCTTAAAAAAATATCGGGCGTCACCGTTTATACTCCGTCGGCGCACGGCGCAATAGCCGCTTTCAATATCCGCGACTATAAGTCTGAGCACGTTGCCGACATACTCAGCTCCGAATATGACATTGCGGTAAGAAGCGGACTTCACTGCGCGCCGAAGATGCACGAATTTCTCGGCACGACGGCTCAGGGCATCGTGCGCGCATCGTTAGGCTGCGATAACACGAAAGAACAGTGCGATTTTCTGCTGCAGGCAGTTTCGGAAATTGCCGACTGATCACACTCCGAACGATTCGTATATATTTTGACGGAACAGTTCCGCGCTTATAATTCCCGCGCCGCATACATTTGCGCCGCAGCCGGCTACGCGTTCGCACGAGTTTACGATAATCTCTTTTACCTTGTCCGGAACAACGTCAGGCGCCACCTCGTACACGAGCGCGGCAAGCGCTGCGATCTGCGGCGCCGACATACTTGTGCCGCTGTTGCATCCGTAACGTTCCGACGACGCCGAAAGCACGTTTTCAGCAGGCGCAAGCATATCCGGCTTATTGCAGTTCGCCGCCGGTCCGCGCGACGAAAATTCAGCTACGTTATCGCCCTTTGAGCCGCCGACGGCGATTACGTCGGGACTGGCGGCCGGCGATAAAACTGTTCCGCCCTTAGGCCCCAGATTGCCTGCGCTTGCGACTACCGTTATACCGCTTTTCCACAGCGCTTCCGCGCCCAGCATAAGCGGATCGTTTTCGCCCGACGGCAACGCCCCGAACGACATATTTACCACGCGGATGTTGTATTTCTTTCTGTTGGAAAATATCCACTGCATCCCTTCCAGAATATTGAGCGCGTTGCCCTCTCCCTTTGCGTCAACGGCTTTTATTACCGCCAGTCCGGCCTTGTATGCCGCCGCCCGCACCGTTCCGCAGCTCATCGCGCCGTTACCGGCTATTATTCCGCACACCGCAGTGCCGTGTCCATTGTCATCGTAAGGCGTCTCGTAACCGTTTATAAAATCCCTGAACGCCACTATACGATTGCGCATAAGCATAAAATCCAGGTGCGGCGAAATGCCGGTATCTATCACCGCTACGGTAACGTTCTTTCCCGTAAAAGGTAAAACGTATGCGCGTTCTGCCGGCAAAGCGCAGGAAACATCGGCAAAAACCGGCGCGCATCTGAACGCTTTAATTCCGCGCGCCGAAACAAACGGAAGCGCGCACGGCTCTATTTCCGCGCCTGTACGGCAAATGAACGGATAGCTGTATACGCGTCCGAAAATTCTTTCAGGCGGACGTCCGCCTTCGAATATGTAGCTTTCCAACCGTTATTCGCTGCCTAACAGATTGATGAGGTTATTCATTCTCTCGCGCTGGCTGTCAGACAGGTAAGGCGCCATCATCGACGCAAACCGTATCAGTTCTTCGGGATTGAAGGTTCCGTCCTTTTTCGATTTTTCAACCGATTCGGTAAGCTTTGCGACCAACTCGTCCTCGTTGAGAGATCCGTATTTGGCCATAGCTTCTTTGGCGAGTTTTTCGGGGTCTGTCGTTCCGCACGAGCTTTTTTTGAAATTTTTCAGCTGCCGCATATGCGCACCTCGTAATTTGAGTCTACTGTAATTATATGCCGGCATATAAATAATAGTGTAAGGAAGGTGAAATTATGGACTTATCAGCAATTCTGCCGCTGCTGCTGAGATCCGGCGGCGACCGATCCGATCTTCTCGCTTCTCTGCTGCCAGAGAACGATAAAACCGCCGAAATGATGAAACTCGTTTCGGTAATGAACGAAGGAAAAAAGAAACCCGTCGGACTTAAACCCATAAGGACGATAGCTCCCGACGATATACTGGGCGCAATGATAAAATATTTTGAAAGGCCGGCATAAAAAGCCGGCCCGGGTTAAGCCTGTCATAATAACAGCTCATGACATATCCCGACGTTAGACGAATATTTTAACGGCCGGCGCGATAAGAAAAGCCGGACAGCTCATATGCCGTCCGGCGAAAATTGAAAGCGTTTTAACGGGCGGCCGATTTAACCGCCTGCGCAACGCGCATTGCAACCGTTTTATCTAAAGCGTTAGGTATGATATTGTCTGTCCTCAGTTCCCCCTCGGGAATCATATCGGCAAGCGCGCGGGCCGCCGCAATCTTCATCCCGTCCGTTATTTTTCTCACTCTCGCGTCGAGCGCGCCGCGGAAAATTCCCGGAAAAGCCAGTACGTTGTTTATCTGATTCTTGCAGTCGCTCCGGCCGCTTCCGGCAATATACGCTCCGGCTTCAAGCGCGACTTCCGGAGTTATTTCCGGATCGGGGTTTGCCATGGCAAAGACTATCGCTTTGTCGGCCATACTTTTTACCATATCTCCGGAAACGATGCCTTTTGCCGAAACGCCTATGAAAACATCGGCGCCGCGCATCGCTTCGGCAAGACCGCCGCGCAGTCCGCGCGGATTGGTAACGGACGCAAGCTCGCGCTTAGCCCAATCGAGCCCCTCCTTTTCAGGGTAAAGTATGCCGTTGTAGTCCACCGCGGTGAGATCCTTAACGCCTGCCGTCATGAGCAGTTTCGCTATGGCGGTGCCGGCGGCTCCCGGACCCGACAGGCACACCCGTATCCGCGTTATGTCCTTGCCGACAAGCTTCAGTGCGTTGTACAGCGCTCCGAGCACAACGACCGCCGTTCCGTGCTGGTCGTCGTGAAACACCGGAATATCCAAAGCTTCAGTCAGGCGACGTTCTATTTCGAAACAGCGCGGAGCGGAAATATCTTCCAGATTTATTCCGCCGAAAGAGGGCGATATGGCCTTAATCGTCTCTACGATTTCGTCAGTGTCCTGCACGTTAAGCACTATGGGAAAAGCGTCGACGGCGCCGAAAGCCTTAAAGAGAGCGCATTTTCCCTCCATAACCGGCATACCGGCCAGACCGCCTATATTGCCCAACCCGAGCACTGCGCTGCCGTCGGAAATTACCGCCACGAGATTGCCTCTGCGAGTGTATAAGTAAGATTTGTCGGGATCATCGCGTATTTCGAGACAGGGCTGAGCGACGCCGGGAGTGTAAGCTACAGACAGGTCGTCGCGCGTCTTAAGCTCGCAGCGCGGCACTACCTCTATCTTGCCTTTCCATTGCGCGTGTTTTAAAAGACTTTTCTTTTTGTAATCCATTCTGTCCTCCGTAACCGCCGAAGCGATACCTAACGGCCGCTTTTTATGCCGCACGGAAAAGACCGGCGGCAGCGTGACGGCGCGCCGTTTTCCGTCCGCCCCGCGTTACTTCTTATCCGACGAAAGCTTGTGTATGAGCGTAAGCATACGGAACGTGAAAGCGTCGTTAAAATTGCGTATATTAAGCCCTGTGGCTTTTTCTATCTTGTCCAGCCTGTAGATAAGCGTATTTCTATGCATATACATAAGACGGCTGGTCTCGCTCACGTTAAGCGAATTTTTCATGAACATTTCCGCCGTCGACATAAGCTCGGCGTCTTTAAGCACTTCTTCAAAGCCCTTGTCCAGCAGCATAGAACGGTACCGTGTCAGTTTCTCTCTTGGAAGCTCCGACAGAAGTTTTATGAGAACATAGTCCTTATAAGAATATACCGACGCGGCCGGATCTATCAGCTTGCCGTATCTGCAAGCGAACATGGCGTGAGAAAACGACGGTTCGAAATCTTCGAACTTGCGGACGACCTCGCCTATACATATTTTCACTTCAAACGGAAGCTCTTCCGAAAGGTTATCCTGCAGCACGGTAGCGAACTCGTTTGCCGACTGATACTCGTCGTCCGCTCCGCAAGCGCGCGCGTAGGCTATTGTACCGTCGTCTATTCTTACGAGTATGTCGCCGTTCTCCTTAAAAGTCCGCATGAAAGCGAGCAGACTGACCTGCTTGTTCTGCGGGCAGACGAGCGCGAACATATAGTAATTGAGCGGCTCGGCGAAATTGGCCTTTAACGAAACTATCTGAGTCTCATTCGCCGCGCCCGATAGCAGCAGCCGCATCCGCTCGTTGAAATCGGGCAGACTGAGCGTAGCCAGTTCGTTCTCGACGATGCGCTTTATCATTACCGCATAGTTGCGGTGCTCTTTACCCGACCCGGAAATAACTCCGAGAACCTTATGCCTTTCCCCTGCCAGAAAATATGTGTTTCCGGCTTTAGCGTCCGACCTGACGCCTTCTGAAAACTCATCCGGCCGCAGACTCGCATATGCCAGATCGGCGCCGGTGCTGCCTTCAAGCTCGCCGTCGAGCGTATAAAGACTGATATCTATTCCCGTCTCCCTTTTTATCGGAGCCAGTATAAAATCCAGTCTCATCAATCGGCCGCCTTTAACGCCTGTTTAAGATCGGCAATGATATCTTCGGCATTTTCTATCCCCACCGAAAGTCTTATGGTGCCTGGATGTATTCCCGCCTCTATAAGCTGGCGGTCCGTAAGCTGCCTGTGCGTGCTTGACGCAGGATGCAGAACGCCGGTGCGCACGTCGGCGACGTGCACAACGATTTTTGCCAGCTTGAGGGCGTTCATGAAAGCTATGGCTTTTTCGCGCGAAGCGAGCTCGAAGGTTATGACTCCGCTGCCCTTTCCGCCGAGATATTTTGCGGCGCGGTCGTAATCGGCGTCGCCTTCGAGCGCCGGGTATTTGATAGAAACAACGCTTTTTTCCGCCTTGAGAAACCGCGCGACGCGCAAGGCGTTTTCGCAATGACGTTCCATTCTAAGATGCAGCGTTTCCATTCCCAGATTGGTCAGGAACGCGTTCATAGGCGCGGGAGCCGATCCGAGATCGCGCATCAGCTGCACTCTGGCTTTGACTATGAACGCCGCTTTGCCGAACACTTCGGTATAAGACAGTCCGTGATAGCTCTCGTCAGGCTCGGACAGACCTTTGTAACCGTTGGCTTTCCAGTCGAACGTGCCGCCGTCTACGATTATTCCGCCGAGAGCGACGGCGTGTCCGTCCGAATACTTGGACGTCGAGTGAACCACTATGTCGGCGCCCCATTCGATCGGCCTGCATATGACCGGCGTGGCAAAAGTATTGTCTATAATGAGCGGTATGCCGTGGTCGTGAGCTATAGCCGCGATCTTTTCTATATCGGCTACGGTAAGCGCCGGATTGGCTATAGTCTCAGCAAAAACGGCTTTCGTGCCTGGCACGATAGCTTTTTCGAGAGCCGCAAAATTGTTTATGTCGACAAAATCGACGTCTATGCCCAATTTTCTGAGCGTCACGTTGAACAGATTGAGCGTGCCGCCGTAAATGTTTGCCGAAGAAACTATCCTGTCCCCGGCCGAAGCCAGATTGAGAACGGCAAAGAGCGAAGCCGCCTGTCCGGACGACGTGTAAAGTGCGCCTACGCCGCCTTCAAGCGCCGCCATTTTGTTTTCGAGCGCCGCGCAGGTCGGGTTGGCAAGCCGGGTATAGAAATAGCCGTCGGTTTTAAGATCGAAAAGATCGCCCACCTCCTCTACGGACGAATATTTGTAGGTAGTGCTCTGTATTACCGGCACAACGCGGGGCTCGCCGTTTGCCGGCTCGTACCCCGCCTGAACGCATTTTGTTTCAAGCTGCGACATAAAAACTCCTATTTGATACGAATCGACCAGCCGTGAGTATCTGGTATCTTACCCGTCTGGATACCGGTAAGCTCGTCGTACAACATCTTGGATATTGTTCCCATTTTTCCGCCGTTTACTACATAGTCTTTGCCTTTGTAGCCGAAATCTCCGACCGGAGAAATGACGGCGGCGGTGCCGGAACCGAAAATCTCCGTGAGCTTTCCGTTTTCGGCGCCCTCAACTATCTCGGCCACCGCGATCTCTCTCTCTTCGACGGGAATACCGTGGCCTTTGGCAAGCTCTATTACGCTCCTGCGCGTAATGCCGGGAAGAATACTTCCCATAAGCGCCGGCGTAATCAGTTTTCCGTCCAGAACGAAGAATATGTTCATGGAACCGACTTCTTCAACGTACTTGTGCTCTTTTGCGTCAAGCCACATGACCTGATCGTAACCGAGTTTCTCTGCTTTTTCCGCCGCGAGAAGAGAAGCGGCGTAATTGCCCACCACTTTGTGGTGTCCCGTGCCTCCGCGCGCCGCGCGGACGTAATTCTCTTCGACGTACAGTCTGACGGGTTCAAGCCCATGAGCGTAATACGCGCCCGACGGGCTGAGAATTATAAAAAACAGATAATTATGCGCGGCGTGCACGCCGAGCGCCGTCTCCGTAGCTATAACGGTAGGCCTGATATACAGCGACGTTCCCTCGTCTGTCGGTATCCATTTCTCCTCCAGCAGGATGAGCTGCTTTAGCGCGTCGAGCACGAAATCAACCGGTATCTCCGGAATACATATACGCGCGCATGAATCGTTCATGCGAAGCAGATTGTCGCGCGGACGAAACAAACGTATCTCCCCGGCTTTGTTCTTATAGGCTTTCGTGCCCTCGAACACGGCCTGTCCGTAATGAAATACGGACGTCGACGGATCAAGCGTGAAAGGAGCATACGGCTGTATTCTCGCCTTGCCCCATTCGCCGCCGGCATATTCCATAACGAACATATGGTCGGTAAAGTGTTTGCCGAATCCGAGAGGTCCTTCGGGGAGCTTGCCCGGTTTCTCTTTTTTGATGATTTCGAGTTTCATGATATATGTACCTCTATACGATTAGATTACGTTTTAACAAACCGCTTTTCGATCGGCTTTATCCGCGCCCTGCCCTGAGTGCGCTCGGTAACAGTTTCGGCCGTATGACCTGAGATATCGGCGACCTCCGCCACTATGAGACTATTATACTCCGTTTTCAGAATTTTGCATAGCGATTGCGGCAGATTTTTGATAATTTTATTGTAAACCGCAAAGTCGGTCTCAACGCTCAGCACGTCGCACAACAGATAGGTTTCTTTATCCGCAGCCGCCACTCCCGCCGCCGCGCAACCGGCATATGCTCTCGTCAGTCCGCCTGCGCCCAGCTTGATACCTCCGAAGTACCGCACCACGGCCACAAGACTCTTACTGTATCCGCCGCTTCTTATGACTTCGAGAATGGGCGCGCCCGCAGTCCCCGACGGCTCTCCGTCGTCCGAAAATTTCACCGAGTTTCCGCTGACATCAGCCACATATGCGTAACAGACGTGCGTGGCGTCGTAATGCTTTTTCCTCAGCGCGTTTATTTTCGCCGCGGCGTCCTCCTCGCCGTCTATACCGAACACATATGTGATGAACCTCGATCTGCTGATAACGGTTTCGCACACGGCGTCGGTAAGCGCTTTGTATCCCGTCATTTAAGAATTATCCTGACGTGCATTTTCTTGCCTTTATGCAGTACGAATTCGGACGAAACGCCCAAACCTGCAGGAGTATCTGCCGGATCGGCGACCTTTACGTCGTTCAGCTTTACTCCGCCTCCCTCTATCAGCCTTCTCGCGTCGCTGCGGCTTACTGCGGCTTTGGCCGCGACCATTATTTCGGGTACGGGCGTATCCGCCGTGAGCCCGAGCCGGACGCAGGGCATATCTTCGGCGTTGCCGGAAAACGCCGCCGCAGCCTGTCTGGCGGCTTTTTCGGCCTCTTCCTCGCCGTGAACAAGCTTGGTTACCTCGTAAGCCAGACGCTTCTTTGCCTCGTTTATGCGTTCGTCGCCGTATTTCGTGAGCTCCTTTATCTCGTCGAGATTCATAAACGTGAGAAGTTTCATGCACTCGGCGACCTTTACGTCCTCCACGTTGCGGAAATACTGATAAAATTCGTAAGGAGTCGTTTTGGCAGGGTCGAGCCACAGCGCGCCTTTTGCCGTCTTGCCCATCTTGCGACCGTCGGAAGTCTCGAGCAGCGAGAACGTCATTGCGAAGGCGTCCGTATGCTCCTTGCGGCGTATCAGATCCGCTCCGGCCAGTATATTGCTCCACTGATCGTTACCGCCGCATTCCAGTCTGCAGCCGTACTTTTTGTACAGTACCAGAAAATCGTATGCCTGCATAAGCATATAGTTGAACTCAAGGAACGTCAGTCCTTTTTCCATACGCGTTTTGTAGCAGTCGGCGGTAAGCATCTTGTTTACCGAAAACAGAGCGCCTATATCCCTGAGAAAATCTATATAATTAAGATCGAGCAGCCAGTCGGCGTTGTTGACCATTATCGCCGCATTTTCGCCTTCAAAACGAATAAAGCGCTGCATCTGCTTTTTGAAAGCAGCGCAATTGTGCTCGACGGTCTCGCGCGTCATCATGTTGCGCATATCCGTTCTGCCCGAAGGATCGCCTATCATGCCCGTTCCGCCGCCGATCAGCGCTATCGGCTTATGGCCGGCGCGCTGCAGATGCGCCATTGCCATAATGGGAATGTAATGCCCTATATGCAGGCTGTCGGCGGTAGGATCGAATCCCACATAAAAAGGAACGCTCTCATTGTCCAGCAATTTTCTGAGATCTTCCTCGTAAACCGTCTGTTTTATAAAGCCTCTTTCGTACAAAATATCCAATGCGTTTTTCATTGCCGTCTCCTGATCGTAAGTATTGCCTAAGACACCTCAGTATCTTCCGGCCAGTTTTTCCTTGAACAACTCTCCCAGCGCTTTGATTCCGCTTTCTATCTGCTCGGGAGCCGCGTTCGAATAGTTAAGCCTTATCGTATTGCGTCCGCTGCCGTCCGCATAGAACACCTGCCCCTGAATATACGCGACGTTTCTTTCTATCGCTTCGGGCAGCAGTCTTACGGTGTCTATCGTTTCGGGCAGTTCGCCCCATATAAACAGGCCGCCGTCCGGATCAGTATGCGAAAACTCTTCGGGCATATATTTTTCTATCGCGCTTATCATTGCGCTCTTGCGCTCCAGATATACGGGCAGACTCTTTTCAACGTTAGGCATCAGATACCCTTTCTCCAGATACTTGGCGACGATCATCTGCGCATAGTTGGAAGTATGAAGATCGGTACCCTGCTTTCCTACTGTCATATACCTGATAACGGAAGGATCGCCCACTGCCGCGCCCACTCTCAGCCCGGGAGAGATGATCTTTGAAAAGCTCGTAACGTACACGACGTTTCCGGCGCTGTCAAACGATTTGAGCGGAGGAACCGCCGTACCGGAAAAGCGCAGCAGCGAATAGGGATCGTCCTCTAAAACCATCACGCCGTATCTTGCGGTTAAGGACGCGATCTCTTTTCTGTTAGCCGTGGTATATGTGCGCCCGGTGGGATTGGAAAACGTAGGAACGCAATACAGCATTTTGGGCTTATACTGAATTATTTTGTTCTCGAGGTCTTCCAGATCGAGCCCGTCCTCGCATGACTTTACGCCTACGGCTTTGCCCTCGTATGTATTGAGTATCTGCAGCACCGCAAGATACGTCGGATCTTCGACCAGCACGACGTCGCCCTTGTCGATGAAAGTCTTGAACATAAGGTCGATCCCCTGCTGTCCGCCGCTCACCACCATAAGATTGCTGTCCGCAATCGCCGGTAAGCCGCGGCCTGTCAGATATTCGAGCAGCTGATGCCTGAGGACGGGAAAACCTTCCGTCGTTCCGTACTGCAGCACCGGCACGATATCTCCGGAATTTATCTCGGCGGTTATCTCGCGCACTTCTTTTACGGGCAGACATTCGGTAGCGGGCAGCCCTCCTGCGAAAGAAACTATCTCCGGTCTGGACAGCAGCTTGAATATTTCGCGCGTTGCGGTTCCGTTCATGTCGGCGGTTCTCGTAGAAAACTTGAAATTCATACAAACTACCTCATATAAAATAAAATTTTTGTCGGTAAATATCTTACGGTCAGCCAGCAGATGAGGCCGACCGTCAGTCCTGCTATGACGCCGGCCACAAGCATGACCGGCAAAACCGTCATAAGATTTACTCCGGCGATCAGACTGGCTATCCCGAGCTGCACGATATTGAACACTACGGCGGAAAAAAGAGAAATGCTCGGTATCCCTATTCTGTCAAACGCAAACCTGTACAAAAGCGCCGTAACGGCAAAAGACGCTATTCCGGCCGGAGCGCTGTACATCAGAGCCGATATCTGTCCGGTGAAAATTGAGCCGAACGTAAGTTTTACGATAAGTACGGAAAACGCGTCGGCATATCCCAAAAGTATAACCGCAAGAAAAATCACCGCGTTGCTTAATCCGAGCTTGGCTCCCGGAGCAAACGCGAAAAGCGGAGGAAACGCGTTCTCCACCATAAAAATTATGAGCGCGACGGCTCCGAAAAGCGCCGTTCTTGTCAGTCTTTTTGCCATTATTGCTGTCCCGTGCTTGCCGTTATCTCCGAATCTGTTATCCTTATAACTATATTGCCGGGAAGACAGACTATAGTCTGATTTCCGTATGCTATCTTTCCTGTCTTTTCACAAAGCTTATCAGGACACTCGGCGTCCTCCACCCATACTTTCCCATCGCTTATCACTACCTTAAGCGCTCCTGCGTCTATTACCCTGTCCTCGTGAAGCGAATATACGAAGCGCTTGCCGTCGACAGAAATTTCCACCGCCTCGCCCGGCCTGCCGTATGAAGCCACCAGCACCGCGACGGTAATTACGAGAGCGAAAACATAAACGACGATATCCGCGATTTTAAAAGGCTTGCCGGCGCGCGCCTTCTCAAGCTTTTCTCTGTTCATACCTGCTCGTACTTACGGTAGCCGTCGTAAGTATCGGTATTACACGGCGTGACGTCTCCGACGATTTTCATTGATCCGTCCGAAGCGAAAAGCACTGCGTCGCACCCCTTCTCTCTCAGAAACTCCGCGCCTGCCTCCAGCCCCATAACGCACGCCGCGGTGGCGTATGCGTCGCACAGCATCGAACAATCGCCCAGTACCGTAGCCGATATAACGTGCATTTTGCTCATATAGGTTCCGTCGGCGGCCCTGTACAGACCTATCGGTATACCGTCGGTTCCTATAATATGAGTTACGCGTATGTTGTCGCGGTTTTCATATCTGTAATAATAGTACCGCTCGTAATCACCGCTTGTTACGATACTCACGTTGCCGACGGTGCTGAATGCCATAACGTAATACCTGAACAAGAGATCGGCCGGGCGGGGATCGTTTATGCCCACCGTCCAGTCTACAAAAGCGCCTTTGTTTTCGTCGTAATAGCCGTTGACAAGCGCAAGATTTCCGCTCAGGTCGAGCTTGGCGGACTTGATCCCGTATCGCTCGGCTATTTCGACGCAGCGGTCTATCGCCCACCCCTTAGCCAAGCCTCCGAAATCGAACATGACGGGGGCGCTCTTGACTATCGTGCCCATTTCCCCGTCAACGGTAAGCGTAAACGACTGCGGATTTGCATACTGCATAAGCTCGGCTATTGCGTCGGCGTCGGGCAGCGTTTGGGGCGAAGATCCCTGAGGATCCAACGCCGTAGGAGTATAATTCGCAATGGTTTCGGCGTCGACTCCCCAAAGCTCCGACAGAGGCTGCAGAAATATATTGAACGCGCCGTCCGTCTCGTAATACAGTTCGACCGCTTTCTGCGTGAGCTCGCAGAATATTCCGTCGACCGTCACCGCTTCGCCCGTTTCCGCAGCGTTAACCTTTGAAACCGTGCTTGACGGATTTGTTGTATCGGCCGACTCGGCCAGTCTGTCCATCACGCCGAGCATTTCGGAATACGCGCTTTTCGCATCGTCGCCGTAAAGCCGCGCGGAAAACATGAGTTCCGAATCGAACACGGCGTCGTCGGCGTTATAAACTCGCATACAGGCTACGGCCATGAATCCGAATATCATACTGATTAAGACTGCCGCAACCTTTTTCATAACACCTCTGCCGACTGCCGTAATTAACGTAAATTATGCCCACTTACAGCCGGATATATCCCCAATTATACAATATTACAGCTCAAAAAGCAAGTAAAAACCGCTTCTTTAAACAAAGAAGCGGCTGTTTGCCGGACAGTCTGTTCACCGCTGTCTTGCGGCTTTTACGCCCGATCTGCGCCTGCCTCCCGAAGCGTCGCTGCGCTCGACGCTCTTCTTAAGCGCGTCCATAAGATCGGTAACGGTCACCTGCTTTTTGCCGCGCGGCTGTTTTATCTGCATACCGGCGGCTTTTTTAGCCACGGCGTCCTCCAGACGTTTGCGGTATTCGTTTTTGAATTTTTCCGGTCTGAACGGTTCGCTCATATTTGAAATGAGCTTCTTTGCCAGCTCGAATTCGGCTTCGGAACCGGCGTCGCGCGGAGCCGGAACGACGCCTTGAACGATCTCGTCGGCGTAATGCATTGCCGTAAGATACATTCTGCCGCCGGCTGCGCGCAGAAGAGCCGGCGATTCGCGCTTGCCTATAGTTGCCGTCGCCAGTCCGCCTTTTCCCGTTTCTGCCATAGCCGCGAGCAGCAGCGCAAACGCTTTTTCTCCGCCCGACGGCTGAACGTAATAAGTTTTTTCGTAATAGACCGGATCCACTTCGGATACGTCCACAAAAGAAGATATGACTATCTGCCGGTCTTGGGGCGCGCGCAGTTTTTCCAGATCCTTATCGTCGAAAACGACGTATTTTCCCTTCTCGTATTCATAGCCCTTGACTATGTCCTCGTTTTTTACTTCGCCCACTCCTTCGGCGGTCTTTACATACTTTATCCTTCCGCCGGTTTTCCTGTGCAGCAGATTGAAACCCGTTTCGGCCGGTTTTGCCGCCGCGGTAAGCGTAACCGGAATATACACCAGCCCGAAAGCGATCGATCCTTTAAATGACGGCATAAACTTCCCCCATGCATTAAGTATGCATACTTAAGACTGTTATTATGCCGCGCTGTGTAATTTCAGACGGTTACAAACCGCACCCGTCCGCCCATGACGTTAAGCAATCCTGCCGAAGAAAGCTCGTTATGCAGTCTGTCTACTATTCCTTTATTGCCGTCGTAAACGCGTACTCCGGCTCCGTAATAATCTTTTATCAGCCGCGCGATATGCACATAATGCGTACACCCCAGCACTACGGCGTCGGGAACAGAATAACGCGAAAGCAACGCATAAACTTCGTTTCGCACAGCTTCGGTATTGTCTATATGCTTTTCGATGGACGATGCCAGACCTTCAGCCGGTACGACCGTTATGTTTTTGTCCGGATACGCGTGAACAAGGCGTAAAAATCTGTCCTGTACGGCGGTGAGCGGAGTGACCAGCACGAGTATGTTTTTCGCGCCCGACTTACAGGCCGGCTTTATGGCCGGCTCCGCCCCGATAATTATTGCGCCGTAAGCCTTTCTCAGCGCGTCAACGGCAACTGCGGTCGCCGTATTGCACGCCACAACAACGGCCTTTGCTCCGTCCGATATCAGCTTTCCTGTACAGAACATGGCGCGGCCGAGTATTTCATCGCTGCCGCGACAGCCGTAAGGCGCGTGCGAGCAATCGGCCAGATAAACGTAATCTTCATGCGGCATCGCTTCCATCGCCGTATCCAGAACGGTTATGCCTCCCACGCCGCTGTCATAAAAACCTATAGGACTCGATTTATCGGTAATCATCACACTAATATATGCAAAGCGCATATTCAAGGTTACCGATCGGCTTTCCCGTATGCAGCAAAAATGGCGGTCGTTAAGCTTTTACTCCTGCGGTAACGGAATTGACCGCTTCTGCAATGACGTAGGCGCAGTCATCTACGAACACGTCTATATCCTTGGGCGTAACCACCAGTCCGCGCGCGGTTGCCGTCGGATCGCCGCCGGCTTCCTCAATAATGGTGGACGCATACACGACCAACGGCACGCCTATGCCCACTACCGGAACCCCCAGCGTCCCGCTGTCGAGGCGCATTCTGTGATTTTCCAGACCGCTGCCCGGCGTGATGCCTGTATCGGTAAGCTGAAACGCGGCGGCAAGCCGTTCTGTCGCGGCGGACGCAAGACTGTCTATAATTATTACGGCGTCCGGCCTTACGCACTTTACCGCGCCTATAACTATCTCGGCGCTCTCGATACCGGTAGAGCCGAGCACATTGGGCGTAACGATACTGACTTCGCGGCAGTCGCTGAGCTTAAGATGTCTGGTCGCCGTTATCTTTGCGGCGCATCGCGATCCCAAAGCGTCGGCAGTCATTGCCGGATTCCCCAGCGCCGCCACCAGAAAGCTGCCCGAGTCGGGCAGTAATTCTTCTATCGCGCCGGCAACGGCGCGCGACAAACGCGGCAGAATATTCCTGTCGCCCTTTGTTACGGCGTCGCTTTCCACGGTAATGTATTTTCCCGGCGCGCGGCGCAGCTTTGCCGCGCTTTGCTCGTCAAGTATTATATCTGTACGTTTTATACGCTCGTCAATTTTGCGGCCGCGCGGTTTAGGCGCAAACTCCACGGCCATATCGGTCTGTTTCATTGTTCCCTCCTGTTTAAATTTTGCGCAAATATATCCTATTTTACAGAAAAACCGCTGTGATTTACTTGATTTTCGCAAAAACTTATGCTAAACTAATGTAGTTACAAATTGTAGGAAAAGAAGGAGAAATACTGTGCCTAACATCAAGTCTGCAAAAAAGCGTGTGCTGATAATACAAAAGAAAAATCTGGAAAACAGAATCGTTCGTTCCCAGATGAATAATGCTATTCGCAATTTCAACAACGCTATCGACACCCTTAACCTCGAAGAAGCCGAAAAAATGCTTCCTTCCGTCGTATCCGTTATCGATAAGGCGGTTACCAAGGGCGTTATCCATAAAAACAATGCCGCAAACAAGAAATCCGCGCTCTGCAAGCGCCTGTCCGACGTCAAATCCGGCAAGCTTGTAATAAGCATAAAGAAAGACAATAAGACGATCGCCGCAGAAAAGGCCCGCGCCGCTCAGGAAGCGAGAGAAGCCGTAAAGGCCGAAAACGCCCGTAAAGCCGCCGAACGCGAGGCTGCCAGAATTGAGGCCGAGAAAGCCCGCGCCGCCGCCGAGAAACCGGCAAAAGCCAAAAAAGCGGATAAAGCCGATAAGGCTGAAAAACCCGCTAAAGCAAAGGCTGCCAAAGAAGAAAAACCGGCAAAAAAAGCCAAAAAGGAAGAGCCTGAAAAAGCGGCGGAAGTTAAAGAATAATTCGTCTGCATTTAATCCCTCCGTAGTCGCGGAGGGATTTTGTTTTATCTTACCTCTTCGGTTAACAGATTACAGACGTCATATTATTAACGCATCGTCCCTGTAAAGGTAACGACGCTACTGAAGGAGTTGCAGTTATGAAAACAAACGCGCTTCAACTTGATAAAAAACGCACATTTACCGACAGACGGCTGATACGCGTTTCAACTGCGTGCGGAATAATCGCGACGGCTGCGTGCGTAATCGTATTTGCCGCGCACGGTGCGGACAGCCGCGCGGCGGCCGTTTCATTCTCAATACTTATTTACCCCGTCGCCGCTCTTATAATTTCGGGGCTCTGGCTGGCCTCAGCCGAGCTTTTGCGCAACAGATACCCGAGCGCAGTCATAGCTTTTTGTCTTCATATTGCGGCCGTAATACTCTATATTGCTTATATCGTCATGCAGGCGGTTACAGACGGCGGCGTACTCGTCTTCCCTTTCTTCCTGTAAAATAATCGCCGATAACAGTTTATATTATAAGTACCGTTATCTGTTTAAAACCGCTTCTTTACTGTTCGACTTAACGCTTACCGCCGCATTACGCGCGTATGACTACCCGCGCCGTCAGCTTAAAATGTACGGCGTCAGCGACTCTTAGGTTTTTTGCCGCTTTGTTACCTTTTCGTAGCGCCGATATATAATGCTGCGGCGGTTTTAAGCGACAGATAAACGGAGTTTCCGCAGCGGTCTGCTTGATCTTTAAGCGATTGCGCGGCTGTATTTGCTTTCTTTATTTACGCTGCATATAAAAAAGCGCTTCACTCGGAAGCGCTTTTTTATATCTGCTTTAAGTCAGATTATTTCTTGGCGGTTTTCTTGGCCGCAGGTTTCTTGGCGGGTTTCTTTTCAGGCGCCGGCTCTTCGTCGGCGGCAGCGGTAGACTCGTAAACGGTACTGTCGCCCTTTTCGGGATCGAGGTTTTCAGGCAGAGGCATTACGGGTTCGTTTGCCTTGGCGCTGATAACTTCTTCTACCGAAGGATTGCTGCCGGCGTTGATTCCGTCGGGATCGATGACCATCTTTACCTTATCGCCTATGTTGTAAGTAGGCGCGCCCTTGATCTGCGCGGTAAAGTACGGCTCGAATCCGTCAACCTTGAAGTAAACCAACGTATAGTCTCCGAGGGTATCGGCGTCGATTACGGAACCTACCATCGTCATCTTGGGCGATTTCTGTATAGCTTCCTTGCCGACGGTCACTGCCTTAGGCGCAATGTTGATATCGTACTCGCCCTCTTCCCTTATCTTCTCGTCGCCGGCAATCACGAACTTGGTGCGGCCGAATGAGATCGTGGTAACGTTCTCTTTCTTGGCGACGGTAGCGCGCACGCTGTTGGACGAAACGGGTTTGTAGGCGATAAGTTTCTCGTCGGTGTTGATGTCGTACAGCTGAATAGCCGAAGGAGAAACATACGACTTGATGACATCGCCGTCCTTTACGGCAGAGTCGATCGGGAACTTGGAAACAATGAACCCTTTCTTGCCTTTTACGGCCGAATAAGCGGCTATATAGCGCGGATAGTTTTCGGTAAAGTCTACCTTGGACTCGATAACGAAATCGCCTTCCTCTCCTTCCGGCTTAAGATCGGCGGGAGCAATGCCGAGTTTGACGGGTCCGTTTATTACCGAGCAGTCGACCAGACGGTCGGAAACCGACTTGGGAAGAACGTACCTAGTATTGCCGAACGATACGCTCAGCTCATCGCCCTCAGCCTTAAGAATTGCCGGTATCATGTTGACGCGAGGTACGCCCATGATTGTCAGTTCGGTCTCGGGATCGAAGAAGTGTATGTGCTGCGTGTCAACGGCGAGCTTGAGCACTTCGCCCTGCTGGGCCGTGCAGCGCGCGTCGATACGGGCGATGGTATAATCTTCCTTTCCGTCGACTTTCATATAAAGTATGGTCTCGTTACCGAGTTTTTCGATAACGTCTATTTCGGCGGTTATCGTAGCTTCGGGATTGGCCTTGATGAATATTTCTTCGTCGTGTATATCTTCTGGTCTTACGCCGAGAATGATATCCTTGCCGATAAAGCTCTCGTCAATGAGACGCTTTGCTCTTGAAGGCGGAACCTTAATCTTATTTACGCCGAACTCTGCAAACAGGCCGTCTTTCTCGCGCACGAGTTTCGCGTTGAAGAAGTTCATCTGCGGCGAGCCGAGGAACGAAGCGACGAAAAGATTATCGGGATAATCGTACAGGCAGGTAGGCGTATCGACCTGCTGGATAACGCCGTCCTTCATAACGACTATACGGGTGCCCATCGTCATAGCTTCGGTCTGATCGTGGGTAACGTAAATAAACGTAGTGGCCAGCTTGTTGTGGAGCTTGGTGATCTCGGTTCTCATCTGAACGCGGAGCTTTGCGTCCAGGTTGGACAGAGGTTCGTCAAGCAGGAAGACCTTAGGCTCGCGGACTATTGCGCGTCCCAGCGCGACACGCTGACGCTGACCGCCGGACAACGCCTTAGGTTTACGGGACAGCAACGGTTCTATACCGAGGATTGCCGCCGCTTCCTTCACACGGGAGTCGATCTCCTGACTGTTCATTTTGCGGAGCCTTAAACCGAACGCCATATTGTCGTAAACGGTCATGTGAGGATACAGAGCGTAGTTCTGGAAAACCATCGCTATATCTCTGTCCTTAGGCTCGACGTCGTTGACAAGTTTACCGTCGATGTATAATTCTCCGGCTGAAATCTCTTCCAGTCCGGCGACCATACGAAGCGTAGTCGATTTGCCGCAGCCGGAAGGTCCGACGAATACGATAAATTCCTTGTCATCGATTTCAAGGTTGAAGTCGCTTACTGCGCGCACGCCACCCTGATAGATTTTGTAGATGTGCCGTAATGATAAGCTTGCCATAATCCCTCTCCTGTTGAAAAATTTTAGAATCTATTTTCTATGGTTCTATTATACATCAATCCGCGGGCGCTTATCAATAAAATTATGCCTAAATAATTTCGCGGCATGATATACATTTTGCACAACGCCGGAGCCGCCGCATATCCCCCGACGGCGGCAAATAAAATTTTTATGCATAATTGCAGCTATTTGCTTGCATAATTATACAAAATCATGTATAATGCGCTTGTAATATCGCATACGAGGTCTTAATACGATGATCAAAGCAGGAATTATCGGCGCAAACGGATATACCGGTTTCGAGTTGCTTCGCATACTCGGGAGACACGGAGAGGCGAAAGTTACGGCGGCGGCTTCGAGATCCAACGCCGGCACTCCCGTCGCCGACCTTTACCCTGCGCTAAAGAGCACTTACGGCGATATGCTTTTCTGCGACGCGAACATATCGCTGTTTACTGACTGCGACGTCTGTTTTACCGCGCTGCCTCACGCGGCAAGCGCGGAAATAGGCGGAATACTCCATGACGCCGGCGTTAAAGTCATCGATCTGTCGGCGGATTTCAGATACGATTCGCTCCGTCTGTACGAGCAGACTTACGGCGTAAATCATCCGCGTCCCGAGCTTAACGAAAAAGCCGTTTACGGTTTGCCCGAGCTGTTCCGCGACAAAATCGCCGGCGCGGATATCGTCGGAAATCCCGGCTGTTATACCACGGCCTCCATTCTCGCGCTTTATCCTCTTATAAAGGAGAACGTTATCGGGCGCAACGGAATCATTATAGACGCCAAAAGCGGCGTGACCGGAGCCGGCCGCAAAGCCGACGTCGGTTACAGCTATTGCGAAACGGCGGATAACTTCAAGGCATACGGCGTGACCACCCACCGGCACACTTCCGAAATAGAAGAAAAACTGGGCGTTACGCTGTCGTTCACTCCCCACCTGCTGCCCGTAAAACGCGGAATCCTCGCCACCGTCTACGCCGACTGCTCTTCAGACGCCGACGCTGTGCAGGCAGCTTACGACAAGTATTATTCGGGCGAGCCTTTCGTTTCGGCGTCCACCGCTCTGCCCGAGCTGAAATGGGTGCGCGGGAGCAATTGCTGCCGCATAGGCTATAAGCTTGACAAACGACTGGGAAAGATTATAATTATATCGGTTATAGACAATCTCATAAAAGGCGCCAGCGGTCAGGCCGTGCAGAATATGAATATTATGTTCGGACTGGACGAGACTCAAGGGCTCGAGCCGATCGGCGAATATCTGTAACCCGGGAGACCGCATATGGAATTTCAATTGGATAAAATTATCGAGCGCGCAAACATTCTCGTTGAAGCGCTGCCTTATATAAACCGCTATGCCGGAAAGACTATCATTATAAAATACGGCGGAAACGCGATGAACGATCCGGGCATCATGCGCACCGTGCTGCAGGACGTAGCCGCTCTTAAAATAGTCGGCGTCCGGCCCGTTATAGTGCACGGCGGCGGACCTGAAATCAACAGTATGCTCAACAAGCTGAACATACCTTCGAGATTTGAAAACGGACTGCGAGTAACTGACGCTCAGGCAATGGAAGTCGTACAGATGGTGCTTGCCGGCAAGGTCAACAAAAACCTCGTTTCCACGCTCAACACAATGGGCGTAAGCGCAGTAGGACTGTGCGGCAAAGACGGCAACCTGATTAAGGTTGAACGTATGCCCGTTCAGGGCGGAGTCGATCTCGGCTACGTCGGACGGATCACTTCCGTAAACACTTCGATCATAGACGCGGTCGGCAAAGATTTTATTCCGGTTATCGCTTCGGTAGGCGTCGATTCTTTCGGCGAGGGCTACAACGTAAACGCCGATACTGCAGCCGGCGCTATAGGCGGCGCGCTCAAGGCTGAAAAGCTTATGTTCCTTACCGATATCGACGGTATACGGGCAGACGAGAAGCGCCCCGAAACGCTCATCAAAAACATCACCGTGTCGGAAATACTGTCCATGATACGCGACGGACGCATATACGGAGGAATGATTCCCAAAGTCAAAAGCTGCATAGACGCCATCGAGAAAGGCATCTCCAACGTGCTTATTATAAACGGCACTGTTCCCCACTCGATTCTGCTCGAGCTGTTCACCGACAGCGGCATAGGCACAATGGTAACGGACGGCTGAAGTCAAAGGATACTATAATGGAATTTTCAAAAATAAAAGAACTCGATTCTCGCAATTACATGACGGTATTCAACCGCCAGAATTTATGCTTCACTCACGGAAAAGGGTGCAAATTATACGACGTCGCCGGCAAAGAGTATACCGATTTCGTTGCCGGAATAGCGGTAAACGTACTGGGACATTGCCACCCCGCGCTTACGGAAGCGATAAAAGCGCAGGCCGACAAGTTTCTGCATATTTCCAACCTCTATTACGGCGCCGAACAGTCCGCAATGTGCGAAAAACTGCTTGACGGCACGATTTTTGACCGGGTTTTTCTCTGCAACAGCGGCGCGGAAGCCAACGAAGGCGCCCTGAAGCTTATACGCAAATATTATTATAACCGCGGAGAGCGCAGACCCAAGATACTGTCCGCCCTTCAATCGTTCCACGGGCGGACGCTTGCCACCGCCACGCTTACCGGTCAGAGCAAGTATTCCGCGCCCTACGCGCCTCTGCCCGAAGGTATCGTTCATATCCCTTATAACGATTTCGAGGCTTTTAAAGCGGCTGTCGACGACAGCGTCGGAGCGGTTTTCCTCGAGACAATTCAGGGCGAAAGCGGCGTTGTGCCGGCCGATTACGAATATCTGGTGAACGTTTACGCGTTCTGCCGTTCAAAGGGTATTCTCCTCGCCGTCGATGAAGTTCAGACCGGTATGGGACGCACGGGAAAATTCTTCGGGTTTGAAAATTACGGTATTCAGCCCGACATCGTAACGTTGGCCAAAGGGCTTGCCGGCGGCGTGCCTATCGGAGCGGTTCTTGCGCGCGGCGAAGCGGCTGACGCTTTCAGACCGGGCGACCACGGTTCCACTTTCGGCGGCAATCCCCTCGCCTGCGCGGCCGCGTCGGCGGTACTCGACGTCGTTAAAGACGAAGCGTTTCTCGCCGATGTGAGAAAGAAGGGCGAACATTTTAAAGCCGGGCTCGCGCCGCTCAGCAAGCATAACTTCGTTAAGGATATACGCGGCACCGGACTCATGGTCGGGCTCGAACTGGCGCCCGAGCTTCCCGGCGCGCAGGTCGTAGGTAAAATGGCCTCCGCGGGATTTTTGCTTAACTGCGCCGGCCGCAATACCCTGAGATTCGTGCCGCCGCTTATAATAAGCGAGGCGGAAATCGACGATATGTGCGGAAATCTGGCCGAACTGTTTGCCAAAACTAATATTTAGTGATATAATAATTAAGTTACATTCGCATTATTCGGGAGGAAATCCATGGATTTATCCGCTTACAAACCCAAAGGAAAACTTTTCAACCGTCACCTGCTTACGCTGCTTGATTATTCGGTTAACGAAATATATGAAATTCTTTCCTGCGCTCTGAAATTCAAGGATATGCAGCGGCGCGGCAAAAAGCACGCTTACTTAAAAGGAAAGACGCTAGCCATGATCTTTTCCAAATCGTCGACGAGAACGCGCGTCTCTTTCGAACAGGGCATACGTCAACTCGGCGGCACACCTCTTTTTCTGTCGGCTAACGACATACAGCTCGGCCGCGGAGAAACCATTCACGACACGGTAAAGGTTCTGTCGAGATACAATATCGACGGTATTATGATCCGTACTTTCAAGCAAAGCGACGTGGAGGAACTCGCCAAATACGGAAATATGCCCGTCATAAACGGCTTGACCGACGATTTTCATCCTTGTCAGGCTCTCGCCGACCTCATGACGATATTCGAAGCTTTCGGACGTCTCGAGGGCAAAAAACTTGCCGACTTCGGCGACGGCAACAATATGGCTCATTCGCTTATGATAGCCGGCGCAAAAACGGGAATGAAAGTCGCCGTTTGCTCGCCCGAAGGTTATCAGCCCCGCCCCGACATTACCGAAGCCGCAAAGAAATTCGGCGACGTCACCGTGACGGACAATATCGACGAGGCAATTGCCGGCGCCGACGCGGTATATACGGACGTTTTCTTTTCGATGGGACAGGAAAAAGACCCCGCGAAAGAAAAAGCGCTTATGCCCTATCAGGTAAACTCGGCGCTTATGGAAAAAGCCAATAAGGACGCCATTTTCCTCCACTGTCTGCCGGCGCACCGCGGCGAAGAGGTTACCTCTGACGTTATCGATTCGGCAAGGTCGGTCATCTTTGAAGAAGCGGAAAACCGTCTGCACGCGCAGAAAGCCGTTATGTATCTGCTCATGAAATAAACTATGAATATCAGAGCTGCCGTACCGTCCGATTCCGCCGGAATACTCAAAGTCACAAGAGAAGCTTTCACTCTGTACCACGACGAACTGCACGCCGATTACGTTGTAGGCGGACTGGTGGAAACCGAAGAGGACATTCTGTCCGATATAATGAATCATCACGTTTACGTCGCCGAATCGGACGGAGAGATCGTAGGCTCGATAAGATTTACAGAACTTACTCCCGATCTCGCCTATATTTACCGTTTCGGTGTTTCGCCGGCCATCAATAATACCGGCATCGGTTCGCATCTGCTTTCAACAGTCATAGACGAGTGCCGCAAATCTAATTTCAAAGCGATCGCTCTGCACACCAACGCCAGGTATTACAAGCTGGCAAGATACTATTACGGAAAGCATTTCTACGTTCACTCCACATCAACCGATAAAGGGTATATCCGCGCTTTGTTCGTGCTTGAGCTTACCGGCGACACCGATTACGACATCACTCCCGCCTTTTCCAAATAAGACTTTTACTATAAAAAGCCTGTTGGGCGGCAAAAATATACTTATATAGCACGTTCGACTGCCCGAAGCTTAACTTGCTTAAAAGAAAGCCGGATTCGGCTCTCCGGACTTGACCTGCTTAAATGAAACCGACTGCTTTAAGCTTGGTTTGCATAAAAAGCTGCAGTCGGACTTGCAGCAGAAACGTTTTATCATCATCGAACGTAAAGCGCCCCGAAAATCGTCAAAACTTTCGGGGCGCTGTTTTAAATTGATTATACTCAGGACTTTATTCCTTGCCGTTTCCCGAAATGCCGGTGCGCGAGTCGTCCTTCGTCTCGGATGATGCTGCGGCGCATTGTTCTTTGGTCTCGCCGCGCAGATCGGGCGACGCGCCGTTATCCTGCGGTCCGGCGACGCTCTTATTTTTCTTTCCGGTTTTATCTAACACAATTATGCCGACGACAACCGCGACGCATAAAGCTATGCCGTATCCCGACTGAAAGAAATCGAAAACCGCGCCTATATAACGTACCTTACCTACGTTTTTACCGTACACCGCGGAAAAGGCTACTTTGTAATCGTCAGCTTCGTCAAGCGCGTCGCCCTTGGTATACACTCCGTCGTCGGTAACAGAACAAATACGGTGAGTGATTACCACGCCGTCGCCCCTTATATACGTTATAATATCGCCGACTTTAAGCTGAGACGCGTCCGTCTTTTTCACCAGCGTAAGATCGAACTTCCTGAGCTCGGGCTCCATACTCCCCGATCTGACGACGAAGAGCTGATAGCCCGCCACGCTGATCGGGCGGTTATTTATGCGGCAAACGATACCGTAAACGCAAAAGACCAAAAGTACCGCGATAAGAATATTCTGTATAAGGCCGAGCGCTTTACTCTTCACAGTTTCATTTCGTCGAGCGTCTGGCTGTACGCACCTATGAAATTGTCCATAAAGTATTTTACCGCCCGATTGTCGCACGTTTCAAGCTCACGTCCGATCGTTTCGTAAGCGCTTTTAAACTCCGCATTGGAAAATCTCAGCTCTTCGATACACTTGATATACGCCGAAAGTTTGTCGGCATACTTCACCAGCTTATATTCGGCGGAATTTTTATCCGGCGATACCATGGGCGCAAAATCATTTTTAAGCTCTTCCGGAAGCGCCGAAACGATACGTTTTTCGGCAGCGCTTTCGATATCCTTATAAGCGGCGTTTATTTCGTTGTTGTAATACTTGACGGGCGTCGGCAGGTCGCCGGTGATGACTTCGGCCGTTTCGTGATACAAAGCGAGCATACCTACTTTGTCGGGATCGGCCGAGCCGCCGAAAAATTTGCGGTCTATAATCGCGAGAGCGTTGGCTATTATCGCCACTTCGGCGGTGTGCTCGAGAACGTTCTCGCTGACCGTATTACGCATAAGCCCCCAGCGCCGTATCAGCTTGAGACGGGACAGAAACGCAAAGAAACTGCTCATTTTTTTACCGATTTGAAAACTTTAGTCGCCGTTTTGGCCACATTTTCCGCAGTGAAGCCGTATATTTCGAAAAGCTGGCCGGCGGGCGCGCTCGAACCGAATGTATCAATAGTAACGCACGCGCCGTCAAGCCCTACATACTTGCCCCACGAATAAGATGATCCTGCCTCCACGGCGACTCTTGCGCGCACTTTGGACGGCAATACGGATTCCCTATATGCCTTGGACTGCTCGTCGAACACTTCCATGCACGGCATTGAAACCACTCTGGCGTCTATTCCGCTCTCCTTCAGTATGGCACGCGCGGCGACGGCCTGCTCAACTTCGGATCCGCTGGCTATTATAATAACGTCGGGAACTTCCTTATCCGAATCGCAAAGCACATATCCGCCTTTAAGCGCGTTCTCTCCGCTGTTTTCGTAAAGCGGAAGCTTTTGCCTCGAGCATACGATGGCAGTAGGCGCATGCCCGGTCAGCGCGCTTATATACGCCGCAGCCGTCTCTCGGCCGTCGGCAGGACGGTACACCTTGAATCCGGGCACGGATCTGAGTCCGACAAGCTGCTCGATCGGCTGGTGTGTGGGGCCGTCCTCTCCCACGCCTATGGAATCGTGCGTAAGAACGTATATGACGGGAAGCTTCATGAGCGCGCTCATGCGCATGGCATTTTTCATATAATCGGAGAATACGAAGAACGTTGCGCAGAAGTTGACAAACCCGCCGTGCAGATAAAGTCCGTTGGAAATCGCCGCCATAGCGTGCTCGCGCACTCCGAAATGCAGATTGCGGCCCGTGCGGTCCTCTTTCGAGTAATCGCCCTTATCTTTAAGATACGTCATATTGGACGGAGCAAGGTCGGCGGAACCGCCCACGAGATTGGGCATCATTGCCGCCAGCTTGTTAAGAACAGCTCCCGACGTGTTGCGCGTCGAATCGGCTTTGTCAAACGAATACAGCGACCTGAGCTCCTCCTCTGACGGCAGTTTACCCGATCTGAACTGCTGGAACAGCTCGTATTCCTCGGGAAATGCCGCTTTGTAAGCCTTAAGCGTCTTGTTCCACTCCGCTTCCGAACGGTTAAGCCTTTCGGTTATCGCGGCGTAATGCGCGCGAACCTCCGAAGGAACCTCGAAAGGCTTCGCCTTCCAGCCGAGATTCTTTCTAAGCGCTTCGACGCCGTCCTCTCCAAGCGGAGCGCCGTGCGAAGCGGCCGAGCCGGCCTTAGGAGAACCGTATCCGATAGTGGTGCGCACCACTATCAGCGTGGGCTTGTTCTTTTCGTCCTTGGCAAGACGTATTGCCGCCGTTATCGCGTCCGTGTCCTCGCCGTCGCTTACGCGAAGCACCTGCCACCCCTGCGCTTCATGACGCTTGGCCACGTCGTCGCGGAACGCGATATTGATATTGCCTTCTATGGAAATATCGTTGGAGTCGTATATGAGAATCAGTTTGCCCAGCCCCCATGTGCCGGCAAGCGACGCCGCCTCGTACTCTATGCCCTCCATCATGCAGCCGTCGCCGCACAGACAGTAAGTGTAGTGATCTACGATTTCATGCCCCGGCTTATTGAACCGCGCGGCCAGCATGGACTCGGCAAGCGCAAAACCGACGGCATTGGCTACGCCCTGTCCCAAAGGTCCGGTAGAAGTCTCCACACCGACGGTATGCCCGTATTCGGGATGTCCCGGCGTTTTCGAGCGGAGCTGTCTGAACCCCATAAGATCTTCCTTGGTTATGCCGTATCCGAAAAGGTGCAGCAATGAGTAAAGAAGCATAGAGCCGTGACCGGCGCTTAAAATAAATCTGTCGCGGTTAAAAAACGAGGGGTTTTTAGGACAGTGATTCATGTTATCCGCCCATACCGCGTATGCGATAGGCGCCGCGCCCAAAGGCAGGCCCGGATGACCGCTGTTGGCTTTCTGTACTCCTTCTGCCGACAATACGCGTATTGCGCTTATCGCGTCGCTGACTGTCTTATCCATATCGTCTCCTTAAAAATAAAAATTTATTTGCTCAATCGTTTACGGCGCAACCGCAGGCAGGTATACAGGTTCGCCGGCAAGCGCGCCCGTAGCCGCAGTTTTCAAGGCTTCCGCAGCGTCCTTCCGCCGACGTTCTTCCGCGCCTTGAGGCTTTATTCGCCTATTACCCGAAGCGGCGACGCGTCAAGCTCGTTGAACTCCGACATAAACGCATATAAAAATGCCGCAAGTTTTGCCGTTCCGCCCTCAGAGTCAGACTCCATGTTTATGACCATAATCGGATCATGCACGCTCATTCTGACCAAAAACCAGCCTTCGGCCGTCGAAAGATTGACGCGAATACCCTCATAATTGACCGGAGCCGGCCTGACTATCGCGCCTTTAAGCTTATCGCACGACATTTTCAGACTTTCGATGACGAAATCGCCGTAAGCTCTCCAGTCGGCGCATTTGAACGTAAGCCTTATCTCCTTTTCCTCTTTCGGCATCTTAAGGTCCGAAATAAGCGAACTGAGACCTAACCCCAGCTTTTTCAGCTGCGCCATCTTGATAATTATGCGGACGGCAAGATACGCGCCGTCGTCAAGATAGTAGTTTTCCTTAAGCGCAGCGTGTCCGCTCGTCTCTATCGCAAGCGGCGCGGCAACGCCCGACTTCTCCAGTCTGACCGCTTCGTCTATTACGTTACGGTAGCCGCGTTTGTAACGGTGATGAATTCCACCGTGGTTCTCTATAAAGCTTTTCAGCCCGTCGCTTGTAACGGAATCGGTGACTATAGCGCCGCCGGGACATTCGTCCAGCACTATCGCGGAAACCAGCGCGATAAGACGGTTACGGTTAATCTCCGTTCCGTCCGAAGAAACAAATGCGGCACGGTCCGCGTCCGTATCGAATATAACGCCGAGATCGGCATTGGAGTTTTTTACGCAGTCGGCTATCGACTTCATTGCTTCGGCGTTTTCGGGATTGGGAACATGATTGGGAAATCTGCCGTCCGGCTGCAGAAACTGCGAAGCTGACACGTCGGCCCCGAGAGGCGCCAGAACGCGCTGAGCGAAAAATCCGCCCGCTCCGTTACCGGCGTCGACCGCAATCTTAAGCCCGGACAAAGGCTCGGCCTCGCCCCCGGCAGCGTCGATGAATTTCGATTTCAGATAATCGCAGTAAAGCCCGACAAAATCCTTGTTGAGCACAATAGCCTTGGTGCCGCCCGATATGTTGGCGCCTCCGCAGCCGAGCGAAATTATCTCGTCGAGCTGTTCTCCGTTAACGCCGCCCGACTTGAGAAAGAATTTCAGCCCGTTTTTATCGTAAGGGTGATGGCTGGCAGTAATCATGACTGAGCCGTCGCAATCGGTCGAAGGAAACTGAGTCATCATAAACATGGCCGGCGTGGAGCAAAGTCCGCAACACATTATCTCGCAACCGGCGCGCTTGAGAACGGCAAGAACCGCGGAATACAGTCGCTCCGCGCTCAGCCGCGAATCATGACCTACGGCGATTTTAAGCCTGCGGTTTTCCGTTCTTTTCCGCAGGTAAAGGACAAATCCGGCCGTAGCCGCGGCCGCCGCTTCGTCGGTAAGCGTAACGGGACTTTTTCCCGCGATAGCCACGCCTCTTAAATCCGTACCGCTTTTTAACGCTTTAAGATCCATCGTTTATACCTCCGACCTCTCTTTCCGTATCTGATTATACCATATATATCCGAATATGTAAAGAAAACTGCCGTCTGCCGGTAAATTTTGCGTGTATTTAAACGCCGTTTACCGCCAGAGCACATACAATGCAGGTCCGCATATTACCGAAACGTCCGGTCGCTTTTCAGCAGCTCGAGAATCTTTTCCGCGCAACGTTCAGGCGGATCGTTGTCCGTATCGACTGTGATGTCCGCATACATCAGATAAAGCGCTTTTCTCTCTTCAAAAATCCGTATTATGTCAGACACACTATTGTTTTTCAATAGCGGCCGCTCATTGTTTTTGCAGGTTCTGGCATAAATAGTCTCCGGCGAAGCGGTAAGAAGCGCCACCTTGCCGAGTCTGCGCAGTTCGCGCATATTTTCACCGCGCAGCACGACTCCTCCTCCCGTGGAAATTATCGCCGGACAAACGGCCGACGCCTCCCTGACTATTTCCGTTTCCTTTTCTCTGAAAGCAGTCTCGCCCTTATCGGCGAACCAAGCCGAAATCGATCCGTACCGTGACCGAAAGACAGCGTCGGTATCAAAAGACGGTAGCCCCGTCATGCGCGACAACGCTGCGGCGACGGAGCTTTTTCCCGTACCCATCATGCCGATAAGCACTATATTGTAATTGACGGACGCTTTCACTTTGTCTCTTCGTACATTTTTTTAAGCGCCAACGCCGCGAGAATGTAGCTTTCCGCACCGAAACCGCAAACCACTCCGACGCAGTTGGCGGCCAAAACGGAAGTATTTCTGAATTCCTCCCTCGTGTGGACGTTTGACATATGGACTTCGACCGTCTTTGCCTGAGTACACTTAAGCGCGTCTCTTATGGCATAGCTGTAATGAGTGTAAGCTCCGGCATTGAGAACAATGCCGAACGCATCGGCGGAATGTATCTTGTCTATGATCGCCCCTTCGCTGTTCGACTGAAAAAACTCAACGGAAATACCCTCTTCCTCCAGTCTTTCCTTAACGTAAGAATTGATCTCGTCCAAGGTACGCGCGCCGTAAACGGTTTTCTCCCTGTAACCCGTCTTGTTCAGATTAGGGCCGTTAATTATGAGCAATTTCATCGCAAACTCTCTCCTTTATTCTTTCGTAAAGTATATTTATGTCTGACATAGTATCAATATTAAGCATAATTTCGTCAGCTTTTATCGCCTGAAGTATCAACATTCCCAATCCGTTCTCCGTTTTTGCGAAAGCAGAGCAACGCTTCATGAGGTCGGTAACGGGCGGCGAATATATCGTATCGTATACGAATTCGAGATGTGACAAATTGACGTCGGGCAGCGGATCTTCGCCTGCGCGGAGGCCGCAGCTGGTGCAGTTTACTATTATTTCGGGGCGGCAGCCGTTCAAGCCGCCGGCGGATAAATGGCCGCATCCGAATTCCGCCGCCATATCCGCGGCCTTCGGTTCAGTGCGGTTAAAGATGCTTACTTCGGCTCCGTTCTTTATCAGCTCGGGAACAATGATGCGCGCGACTCCGCCGGCGCCCAGAACGAGACATTTCTTGCCTCGCGGACTGCCGTATACCATTCCGAAATGTCCGCTGAAACCGAATCCGTCGGTAGTATACCCCGTCATTCTGCCTTTATCGACAGATACGGTATTGACGCTTCCGGTTTCGCTTCTGTCCTCGTCAAGAAATCTCAGAATGTTTATCTTGTGCGGTTTGGTCACGTTGAAGCCGTCGTAACCGCGCAGTTTTTCCACCGTCGCGTCAAGCTCTTCTTCCGTCGCGGATATGAGCTCATACGACGCGTCAATGCCGTAAAATTCGTATATAACCGAGTGAATAAGCGGCGATAACGAGTACGATATATTGTGCCCTAAAAGCGCGAATTTTCTTTTCACAGAGAAAGCACCTCCCTGAAAAAGCCCGGGTAGCTCACCGCGCATATCTCACCACCTATAAGCGTGCCTCCGCGGCGCGACGCGGCCATAGCTATCGCCGCCGACATCGCTATACGGTGATCGAGTCCGGCGTCCACGACGCCCCCTCCTTCCAGAAAGCCTTTGCCTCTTATCACCATGCCGTCCTGAGTCGGTGTGATATCCGCGCCTAGAGCGCGCAGCATCGAAGTAACCGTGAGTATTCTGTCCGACTCCTTGACTTTGAGTTCGGCGGCGTCGCGCACTACGCTCTCGCCCTCTATAAAACAGGCGAGCACGGCAAGCGCCGGAATCTCGTCGATTATACGCGGAATAATCTCGCCTTCCGCAACAAACGGCTTAAGCGCTCCGAATTCGAGGGTTATGTCTGCGGACGGTTCGGCTCCTCCGACCGTTTCGTTATCATAGCAAATCCGCGCTCCGCACCGCTCCAATATATCAAGTATTCCGCTGCGCGTAGGATTTATTCCGGTGTTTTTTACCGTCACGCGACTGCCGGGAACGGACGCGGCAAGCACTAACGGGTAAGCTGCTCCCGAAATATCGCCGCACACCGTAACGTCGACGGGAGTCAGGTCGGAGCGCGCTACTCTTACAGCGTTTTCGTCGACAGAAATCGCCGCCCCCATCTTACTCAGCATACGCTCGGTATGGTCGCGGGATTTGACCGGCTCTCTGAACACAGTCACGCCGTCCGCCTGCAATCCGGCCAGAAGCACCGCGCTTTTGACCTGCGCGCTGGCTACCGGACAGTCGTATTCTATCGCTTTAAGCGGCGCCCCTGTTACCTTAAGCGGCGCTCTGCCGTTATCCGAAGCTATATCGGCGCCCATACGGCCGAGCGGCTCGGTTATACGCCGCATAGGTCTTGTCCTTAACGACGCGTCGCCGTCGATAATATACGTTCCGTCCGTTCCGGCCAACGCTCCGGCGGTAAGCCGCATGGTAGTTCCCGAGTTTCCTGCGTCAAGCATGACGGCTTCACGCCGCCCCGAACTTTTACGCCGCCACAAATCGGCGCCGGTTACGGTTATTCTTCCGTCCCCGCCGATGATTATTTCCGCGCCGAGGCGCCGCATACACTCGACAGTGCTCATACAGTCGTTGCCCGTCAGCGCGTTATTTATAACCGCCCGTCCGCGGGCGATCGCATTGAACATGAGCGCGCGGTGAGTAATGCTTTTGTCGGGCGGCGCGCCGATTGTCGCTTGATATTTCGTTATCGGTCTTATTTCCATTCTTTCAGCCCTTCGGCGATAAAATCGACTGTGGTTTTTTCCTCATGATATACGCCCTCGTCCTGCGTCACGATGATGGAGATCAGCCCGCCCGAATTTTTTTTGTCCGAAGCGGCGGCCGCCGCAATGCGCACAGGATCAAAAGGAATTACTTCTGTCAGCTTTGCGGCAGTATGCTGAATATAACTGTAAAATTCAGCGTTTATCATTGTGCGGAACAGAAAGCTTTCGAGCGCTATACCCATAATCACATATTCACCGTGACTGCGCCTGTGTCCGTCTTCCCTTTCGAGCGCGTGTCCTAACGTGTGTCCTACGTTAAGCGCTTTTCTCAAGCCAGATTCTCTGAAATCCGCCTCGACTATCGATTGTTTGAACTCTATGCACGAACGTATCAGTTGCCGAGTTATACTTCCCGTTTCGTAATTCTTGCGCACCTCAGGCGCAATAAGGGCGGTCTTGAAGATTTCGCCCTCGCCGCACAGCATTTCGCGCTCAGGCAGCGTAGCGAGCCAGCCGTGAGAAACGACAACCTCTTCGGGAAGCCAGAACGCGCCTATTATATTCTTATAACCGTCAAGATCCACGGCAGTTTTGCCTCCTACGGACGAGTCGACCTGCGCGAGCAGCGTGGTGGGATAGTTCACCCATTTCAGCCCTCTCATATACGTTGCCGCGACGAATCCGCCCAGATCGCCCACCACACCGCCGCCGACGGCTACGAAAAGCGTTTCGCGGTCGCAGCCTTTATTCAGCATATCGCGAGCTATATCCGCGAGCGTTTCGAGCCGCTTTGAGTCCTCTCCGGCTTTTACCGTATATCCGCGCCTGCGGCCGACGAACGGATAGAGCCGCGCCACGTTTTCGTCGGTAAGAACGTAAACGTTTCCTTCGGGCAATACGGGATCGTCTGTGAAAGTTATTTTACTTTGCATCCGCCACCTTCTTTAAGAACCTTTCCTTTACCTCGTCCATACGGTCGCCGCCTAAGGTTTCTGAAATAACGTCCGCAAGCACATATGCGGTAATAGCCTCCGCAACCACCGCTGCGGCAGGTACCGCGCAGACGTCGCTGCGCTCGGGTTGAGAAAGCGTTTCTTTCAATTGCGCTATGTCCACGGTCGGCAGTCCGGCCATAAGCGTGGGAATAGGCTTGACGACGCAGTTTATGACGATGTTTTCACCGTTCGATATACCGCCTTCTATTCCGCCGGCATTATTGCTGCGCCTGACTATCCGGCCGTTCTTTAGATACATCGCGTCATGCACGTCGCTGCCGGGGCGGCTTTCGCAATCGGCGCCCAGTCCTATCGACACGCTCTTGACGGACTGCAGCGACATGAGCTCGCCGCCCAGTCTGTAATCAAGCTTTCTGAAATATTCGGTATGCGATCCTATTCCCACAGGAACGCCTTCCGCGATAACCTGAAATTTTCCGCCGACCGTATCTCCGGCGGCTCTGGCTTCGTCGATGCGAGCGCACATCTTCTCCGAAGCCGAAGCGTCCATGCATCTGACGGGATCGCTATCGGCCCGCTCAAGCTCGCGCGCGGTCGCGGCGACATATGCCCCGCGCACTCCGCCTATAACGGTAACGTGACTGCCGATGAATATTCCCAGCTCGGCAAGATACCTCTTGCACACTACTCCCAAAGCGACACGGATCGCCGTCTGCCTTGCCGAAGCGCGTTCGAGAATATTTCTGGCGTCGTCAAACCCGTACTTGACGCAGCCGGCATAATCCGCATGCCCCGGCCTTACCGCGGTAAGCTTTTTAAGCGATACGTCGCCGGTAAACGGATCGGTAGCGCGCTCCCAATTGGGGTAATCGCGGTTTTGTATCATTATCCCTATCGGGGCGCCCGTCGTATATCCTCCGCGCATTCCCGAAAGAATCTCCGCTTTATCCGATTCGATCTTCATGCGGCCGCCGCGCCCGTATCCGGACATACGGCGCGCCGCTTCCCTGTCAAAATCCTCGCGTGAAATTTTAAGTCCGGCAGGCACTCCTTCAAGTATGGCGATCAATGCCCTGCCGTGCGATTCGCCTGCTGTCAGATATCGCATATATATCCACTCCGTTTCAAAATTGCCGCTGCGCGGCCGCAATCGTCCTTCTTCCTGAATCCAAGTCTGAGCGCGCCGCCGGTACCTTCGCGCGAATTTGCTATCGATATGCTGCTCACATTGATATTTTCGGCAGCGAGAAGTCCGCTTATTCGCTCCAGCGCGCCGACCTCGTCCTTTATGTCTACGCTTATAAAATATTCGTCCAGATGCGGCCGCGACTTTTCCAGCTGCACCCGCTTTTCCCGTCCCGCTTCAAACAGCTTTTCCAGCCGTCCGTAATCACAATCGGCCAATGCGGCGCGCATTTCGCCGAGCTTACCGATAAAGCCGTCAACGGCGCTCAGAATGTTAGCGCGGTTAAGCGACATTATGTTTCTCCAGAACGACGGATCCGAGCCCGCTATACGAGTCATATCGTAAAAACCGGTGCCGGCTATCGAAAGATCGTCGGGCGTCGACGCCAGCGCGTACGACACCATGTGCGGCATATGGCTTATCCCTGCGACCTGCGCGTCATGCTCTTCCGCCGTCATGGCTACGGGACGCGCGCCCAGTTCGCGCACCAAGCCCTCCACAGTGGCGTAATCGGCCGGCAAAGTATCTTCGTAGCTTACCAGAACGTAATATGCGTTTTCGAATAAATACTCCTTTGCCGCCTTTATACCGCTCGCCTCGGTCCCTGCCATCGGGTGGCCTCCGACAATACGCGCGCCCGACAGCCCGGGCAGTATGCGCTTGACCGAAGCCACGTCGGTTATTACGGCGTCCGAGCCCACCGCGTTAAACACTTCTCTGACGCAGTCTGCAGTCGTGTTTACGGGCGTAGCAACAAATACGACGTCACATTCTTTAAACTCCGATATATCTGCTATGCGGGAAATTATCCCTTTGCCGAGCGCGTATTCGGCCGACTCGCGGTTGCTGTCCATGCCAAGCACGGTATGGTTTTTGCTCAGCCTCACGGCGATAGAGCCGCCGATGAGTCCCAGTCCGACAACGCCTATTACCACGATCTGCCGCCTCCTCCGCCGAAGCCTCCGCCGCCGCGCACTCCGCCGCCTCCCGACGAACGGCCGCCGCCGCTTCTCGACGACTGCGCCGGACGCGTCGTTGCCGCGGCACGGAACGAATCGAACGAACGGCGATAGAACGAATTGAACGCGAGCACGCTGAATACGGCGCCCGTGCCGTTGTAATATGACGGAGGCGGAACGGTAAGATCTTTGAATTTGTCCTCCCATATATCGGACACGCCCAGAACGTTTGCGAACGGAAGAACATCGTAGTAATACTGCGGATTATCCTGAAGCATCATTTCGAGTTTGTCCTTTTCGGCAAACGTGATGAAATCTCTGAACCCGACTATCTCGCCGAGAACTTTGTTATAATAATCGGTACGTCTGCTGATAAAAGAAGCTATACACGAGCATACGGCTCCGCATACGGCAAGACAGATTTTTTCCGTCATGCCCATGCCGTAAGAAGGAATAGGCAATGTACCGAGCCAGCACAAGGCGAACGCCGCCAGCGCATATAAAGGCATAAGTATTTTTCTTTTTGACCGCAGCTTTTCCCAATTGGCAGACAGAAACATTCCGGCTGCGTATACCGCCGCAACAGGAATTATTGCGATAAAACCGAGCGCGTTAAAATATTTGAGCGAGATTTTAAGATACGCCGTTATCAGCATAACGACCATATAAAGCGCGGTAAGAACCGCCATTCCAGCCGAAATCATTCTGACCTTCTTTTCGTAAAGCCTGCCCGCATACTCGCCCGTCACGCCGGCTTTAACCGTATCGATAACCGTATAAAAACGCATTTTAAGCTGATCGGTAAATACCGAATCTCCGAGCGAAAACAGCTTGGAAAACATCGCCGTTTCGTAAGCCGACGAATCGGGCGGAAGATCGCATACCTTGATTATCTTCATATCGGCGCCGGCTTCTTCCAGTCTCAGATACCCCTTACTTGCCCAGTAGAATATCATTGACGTCACGTCCTCTGCCGAACACATACTATCTATCAGCATACCCATGCGCACAGGAGTTAGCCGTTTCCCGTTATCTTCGGGAGGGTAAAAACCCGATACCGGCACAAGAGCGCGGTTTTTGCCTTTAGTAAGCTTTACCGCCGCCACGGCGCAGATAAGCGCCAACCCGATAAGCAAAGTAATAAGAAACGACGCGTCAAAACGGTTGTGCATCGTATTTTCAGGCAACGCGGCGTTTACCGTTATCCCTTCGTAAGCGTCAAGCCCACCCGTCGCGGATATCAGTATGCGTTTGCCGCCGTTTTCGGAGGCAGTCACTAGTCTGCCGCTACCGCCGGTAGCGCCGTATTTTCCCGCGACGTATTCAACATTTACGGGTGCGGCGGGAAAATTCATTTCGACTGAGACTTGTTCGATTTTCGTAGAGTACCCGAACCCGACTACATTCATGTAATAGCTGTCGGCATCATCTGCATCAGGCGGTATAATGGTATAATTGATCGTATATCTCTCAGTAGCCCCGAACGCGTACACGTCGTCCTCAGACCCTATGCGCACGCTCAGCAGTCCGGGGTTGCGCTCGAATGTATAATCGACAGGCGACACCGTAATGCCGCGGTATTTCTCCCCCGAATTGGTGGCCAGATCCCGATATATGCCGTGCTTGCCGAAAGCGTTGAACCTTACGGAAATTATCTCGGTGACGTCGGCCGAACGGTCGTCGTTAACGTCGATTTTAACGTTCATTTGCGTGATAGTCCAGCTGTCGTCTATTTCTTCCGAATAAGGATTATAATCGGACGACATACCCGACGCGCACCCGGACAACGCCGCGAGAACGACGAGACATACGGCAAACGCCGCGATTTTTAAAGTTTTATTACGCATTGGTTCTCCTTAAAAAGCAGGAGCGGCCTGTAGTGTTAAAGCCGCTCCGCGAAAAACGGGTAAATCAAATCCGGCGCGCCGGTTATCTTCCGGAGCGCTCAGAACTTTACGCTCGGAGCTCTTCTCTCTTCCTCGCTGTCCAGCTCGAAATACTGTCTCTTTTTGAGCCCCATACGGTTTGCGACAATGCTGGTAGGAAACAGCTGTATCTTATTGTTATAGTTGCGGCAGTTCCCATTATAATATTTCCTCGCCTGAACGAGCTCCGTCTCTATGTTCTGGAGCGTGGCGGACAGACTTACGAAGTGCGAGTCGGCTTTCAGATCGGGATATTTCTCTATAACGAGATTCAGCATCGTGCGCAACTCGGCGCCGAAAGCTTTTTCCGCGTCTATCTTGGCGTCGCCCGACGCCGCCATTGCCATGTTTCTTGCGGAAATAACCTTGTTCAAAGTCTCGCTTTCATGCTTTGCGTATCCTTTTACGGTTTCCACAAGGTTGGGAACGAGATCGTAACGCTTCTTAAGATAAACGTCTATCCCCGCCCAGCTTTCCTCTGTCTGGTTAACCACTCTTATCAGGTCGTTTTTCATGCTGATATAAGCGACCGAAAGTATGATTATCAGCAGAACGACTGCTATTGCCACAACAATACCTATTATAGCCGGTACGCTGAGCGATAAAAGAGTCATAAAATTCATGTTTTTCCTCCTAGTTACTGTATGTTTATAATATTATAAACTATTTTTGACGCGCAGGCAACCTTTTTAACGTTGCTCCGAAAATTCGCCGTACAATGCCGATATGGCTTTCTCGTAATCTTCATCCTCAACGGCTATAATTATGTTATACTCGCTGCTGCCCTGATCGATCATACGGATATTAACGCCGGCGTTGAACAGACTGCGGCAGACTCTCATGGCGGTACCGATTTTACGGCTCATTCCGTGTCCGACGACGGCAATCAGCGAAAGATTGCGCACAAGCTCCATGCGGTCGGGCGAGCAGGTAATGCGTATATCCTCCATGATATGATTGATCGTGTTGTCGTCTATCGCTTCGAATATTACGGTCATGGTGTCTATGCCGCTCGGCATATGCTCCAAGTTGACCTTGTAATCTTCGAGCACGCTCAGCACCTTGCGCGCAAAACCGCACTCGTTGTTCATCATCTGCTTTTCGAGATAGATCGCGAGAAAGTTCTTTTTACCGGCTATGCCCGTTATAGTGTTATCCTCTCGGGTGTATTCGCCCTTGAAAAAGCCCACCGTCGAAACGATTTCTGTTCCCTCCGCCTGCGGATTGAACGTATTCTTTATACGAATGGGAATGTCGGCGGCTCTGACGGGAAAAATAGACTCGGGATGCAGCACGTTTGCGCCCATATAAGACAGCTCGCGCAGCTCGCGGTAAGTGAGCATCTTGATGACGCTGGGATTTTTGACTATTCTCGGATCGCACGTCATAAAGCCGTCCACGTCCGTCCAGTTTTCGTAAACCGTCGCGTTTACCGCTCTTGCCAGAATAGCTCCGGTAACGTCCGATCCGCCGCGGGAAAAGGTTTTTATCCTTCCGTCGAGCGTCTGCCCGTAAAAGCCGGGGACTACTACCCCTCTACCGCCCTGCCGCAGCAGTTCGGCGGCACAAAGCTCGTTGGTGAGCTCTGCGTTAAACATACCGTTCGAGTCGAACTTGATGATTTCCTTAGCGTCAACGAACTCGTAACCGAGATACGCCGCGGCGACCAGTGCGGAAAGATACTCTCCGCGCGACGCCATATAGTCGATGCCGGCTCCGCCCTCAAGGTCGTAGTATATCTGATCGAGATACGGCTTAATGTTGAAATCAAGGCCGAGTCCGGAGATTATTTCCTTGAAACGCTCCACGATCTTTGAAAAACATTCGCGCGCTTCGCCCTTCTCGCGTCTGGTGCGGTAACATTCGTAAAGCAGGTCCGTCACCTTTATGTCCTTGCTTTCACGCTTGCCCGGCGCGGAGACGACGATAATCCGCGCCGCTTTATCCGCGCGTATTATGTCGCATACCTTCCTGATGCTGTCGGCGTTGGCCATCGATGTTCCGCCGAATTTTAATACCTTAGCCACTTTATGTACTCCTTGAAAATGTATGACAGAATTTATATTTTACACTATCCGCGCCGCTTCCAGATAATATCTCTTTTCTTCGGCCTCGCCGAGAGAAAAGGTTTTCCTGGGCAGAATTCCGTTGCTCGCCACATAATTAAACAGCTCGCGTTTCGCCATAGCCGGCAGCATTATTCCGACTCCTGCGCGCGAGGCTTTGCGCAGACTTTCCTCGCCGTGAATATAATCGATACGGCAACCGTTTTCCGCCGAGTAATCGTCCAGCGCCTTCTGGACCGCTTCGACCGCCCTTATGCCGTCATCGGGAATACTCAGCGTGCCGACCGAGCCGTCGGACAGAAATACCTTGGTTTTTCCGTCGCCGGACAGCCTATCGCCGAGATACGACACAAGCTCGTGCGGTTTTGACGTTACCGCCAGCCGGTGTATAGGCTCGAACACCACTCCGGCGTCGAAAATATTGACCGCTTCGACCAAAGCGTAACGTCCGGCTTTCAGTCCGGCATTCTCGCGCTCGGCACGGCACCGAGCCGCCGCCGCGAGCGAATGATTGCCGTCGCCCACAAGAAACAGAAGCGGACTGCCGTACACCTTCTCGCTGTCAGACGCAAGCTTTTCAAACGCGCGCTTCATGGCGTCCGTCGAGGCGATCTCACAGCCCGATACGCGTCCGCCGCGCATATTAAGCCGCGATTCGTACAGCGCTTCTCCGGCACCAGCGGCCGACTCGACCGTAAATTCGGGATCTGAATAAAGCAGCATTATGTGCGGTATCTCCAGCTCGGCGTTGTATCTTATATGTACTCGGGGCGGTATACGCTCGGCTATGGTATCCTCGGTCGCTCTTATCGGAGCTTTATTGCCCGGCGCATACGAATACGCGTCAAGATCGACGGAAAACACGAATCCCGTTCGTCTGCGCCCGTATACGGTTTCGCGCACAGTGCGCACACATTCGGCAGGACGGAATAATCCGCGTTCGATATAGCTGCGCATGGCGGCGTTTACGGCATTAATGCGTAAATCGTCGTTTTCGCCGAGAAAACATTCGGGATATATCAGTCTGAGAGTGCTGGGCGCGTCGCCCACCAGCTCGTCGAGCCGGCGCCAGTAATGAGGATCGGATGTAAACTGATCGCACGCTATGACCGCCCATTTATATATATCTATGTGCTTTTCGGGCAGCAGTATACCGCCCGTTCGTATAATATCGGTCATACCTCAGAAGCCGACTGAAATCATCCACAGCACGACGGCTGCGACTATGGCCGTAATCTTAAGCTCCCAGTTGCGCACGAATACGAAGCGAAAGAACCGCTTGAAACGGCTTACGTTTTCTTCAGGCTGTTTTTTCTCGTTCGTCATACCCTGCTCCTTTTACGTTTTTTCGCGGGAATCGCACGCAGACCGTATACCTGTTCGAGCTTTTCTACCAGCATAACCGAATCATAATAGCGCGTAAGCTCGCCTTCCGTCGCGACGGAAATAACGCCGGTCTCTTCCGAAACTATTATCGCGACCACGTTGCAGCTCTCCGTTATGCCTATTGCCGCACGGTGGCGCGTACCAAGCTCTTTATCGACATTGATATTCTGCGAAAGCGGCAGAAAGCAGCCGGCGGCAATGATGCGGTTTCCGCGTATGAACACCGCCCCGTCGTGCAGAGGTGCTTTGGTATTGAAAAGGCACTCGATAAGCGGACAGCTGAGCTTTGCGTCCAGCTCCGTTCCGCTCTCGATAATGTGCGGCGGAATGGTCGTAGGCGCGATAACTATAAGAGCGCCCACGTCGTTTTTTGCCATATTCTGCACGGCGCGGACGATATCGTTGATGCCCTTGCGAAGTTCGTCGTCCGAACAGTCGTACTGCGTTGAATAAATTTCCGCCTTGTCGCGCGGACTAGACAAACGCCACAGATTGCGCCTGAGCTCCTGGGGAAACATCGTCGCGATACCCAGCGCAATTATAATAATCGTATAAGTGAGCAGCTTACCCGTTAAAGTAAATCCCACGACGGGCGATGAAAGTATAAATCCCACCGCGGCAAAACCTATCACATATTTGATAAGCCTCTGCGCGTTATTCTTTTTCAAAAAGGCGAACAGCGCGTAAAGAATCACGGCAACAATGATCATATCTATGACCGATGCCGCGGTATCGTGCGCCAGCGCATGATATATTCTGTTCCAGACTTCTTTCACGATTGTCCGACTCCGAAAAATTTTCTTTTTTTCATTATACAAAATCCGACGGATTTTATCAACAGATTTTTCGCCTTTTATTAAAATTTTAGCTTTTTTTTGACTGCTTATACCCAATTTGCAATACGAAACACGAAATTACTTGATTTCGGTGCCGCAAAGTGTTATAATAATCAAAACCCGAAAGGAGTCGCGCCATGAAACCGAAGAATACGGAAAGCGTAAAAAAATATAAAAGTCCGCTCTCAGCCGGCAATGTTCTGCTTGGAATACTGCTGTTTCTGGTACTTACCTTTATAGTATTTTATGCCGCGGCGTTCATAATGACACGCTCTTTCGATTTCGTCGGTGTGTCCGTCGATATGGCGGAAAAGTTGGGTATCACAAGTCTGTTCGACAAAATCGCCGGCTGGTTCAGATAATACCCGAATCGCAAGCAAATTAAGATTACCGACGAATATAATCGGTAAAAACGAAAAGAGCCGTCCGACAAAGAACGGCTCTTTTCAAACAAATAAACTTAAATTTTTTATTCGAACGGATTGGGCGGAACGCCGTTCGTCTTTACGTCCACGAAAATATTTTCCTCGTCGGGGCGCTCGTATTCCATTCCGAAAACGGCTATCTTAAGCTTGCGCACCAAGGGCTTTAACGGATATTTTTTCTGGAAATACCTCACCAGCACGACCAAGACTATTCCGCATACGATGAGTATTCCTATCGTTATTCCGGTCACTACAGCCGGTTTAGTCAGCCATGTGTAATCGTACCGGCTTTGCGCCGAATTGAGGCATACCTGTATAAAGTCGTCCTTGTTTATTGTGTCGTATATGAGACCGGCTACTTCAGCCATTTTCTTTCCGTAATCGGGATAATACTTCTGCAAGCCCTCCAAGGTATCGTTGGAGGTATAAGTGATAGTCCCCGCTTTACCGTCTATGTCGGCAACATTCATCGTCTCAAGGTTGCCGCCGTATATGCTCACTATATTCATATCCCTCGACATGAACCGCACCTGATCGCCCAGCATACCCCATGTGGCGTAAGGCAGTCCTTCCTTGTATTCGGCCGGTATATAAGGAACGGAACGCGGCTGAGCGACTACTCCGTAGCCTCCGCTTTGCGACGTTTCGAGGAACATATCGCCGTGTGCGGTATCCACCTCGTCCGTATACAGATAGCTGTAATCTACGCCTATGCGGCGCACTCCGACAACCAACGCGATCTTTTCTCTTTCCGCAGCTGAAAGCTGATCGCTGAGGAAAAATCCGCTTCCTATCAGTCCCACCTCGCTTGCGCCGAAAAAGACGAATCTTACGGAAAAGGGCAGCTCGGGGCTTTGATTGATCAATGCTTCGGCAATCGCCAGCAGCACGGCGACGCCCGTGCCGTTCTGAAGCGCTCCCGCTCCGCCAACGCCGCTGAGATTTCCTATATCGCCGTAATTATTGTCGTAATTCGCCGTAAGCAGTATCTGCGGAGCGTTTTCTTCCGCAGACGGATAAACCGCCGTTACGTTCTGCGATTTGTATTCTTCGAGGTAGGTAAACGGTCTGAGCAAAGGATTTTCGGCATCCTCGTACCCCGATTCGGGTTTATAGCCGAGGCTCAGAAGCTTGCTCTCCAGCCATGCGGCGGCGGCGCGTTCTCCGTCGCGGAAAGACGTGCGGTCCGCGCGTGAATTTTCCGCCGTTCCGTCGCCTATAAATTCGGCAAGCGCTTGTCTCATGTCCGCTTCCGTGAAAAGCTCGGCCGAGGAAGCGGTCGCAGCCGCAACCGTGCGCACTGTCGGAAAAAAGGATGCGGATACCAAAGCCATCATTGCGATTATTGCTAGCAATATGCTGTAACGTCTCATCTTTTTCATGTCACACCACCTCCAGTAAGAGCGTAATGAGACTCAGGAATCCGTACACTATAACGTAGCTTCCGCCGAACTGATACAAAATAGGCGCGATGCGCTCTTTAGGCGCCTTGCGCAGGACGTAGTAAAGGAATAAGGCGAAAGCAACCGTAGTTATTAAAAAATCTATCGCAATATCTCCGTAAATATGGGCGATAGGATACCACAGATATACGAGCTTAATGAGGAATATAACGAGATTTGCGCCGATATAGAAAAAGCGCAGAGCGTATAAATAGTTTTCCGTGCCGCCCCCTATCCGCGCCTGCGAAAACCGGAAAATGAAGCGTACTATAATTTCGTACAAAATTACCGGAACCAATCCGCACAGCAAAAACGCCACTATGTAATTGGAAACGATAACCGATTTGACGTTCAATTCGCTTACAACGGCAGCGAAAGCGCCGCGATAAGACAAAAATTCCGCAGCGCAAAAAGAGAGATACAGCAAAAATACAACTATACCCGCGTTAAGCTTTTTATTTTTAATAAGAACTTTCAAATTCACCTGCCCTGACATAGCGTTTCCGCAATAAAGGCGTCCAGCGCCTCGCGGTCGCCTATCCGTCCGCTCTTGAAATCGCGGTCTATGCCGTTTAATCTGTCGGTTATTTTTTTCAGTCTGACAGCTCCGAACTTTTTTCCCTGCTTAGCTGCGACTTTAACCGCATACTCCTTCACTCCAAGATAGTCGGGTAACGCCGGATCGGCCGTAATCGTCGCGTACAGCAGCCGCCTGAAATAATTGTACAGACTGCCTATAAGATTAACGGGAGGAAGAGTCTCCGTTAAAGAAGAATATACTCTGTACGTTCTGTCGGCGTCGAGCGAGGCCAGAGCGTCGCCCAGCTCGTAAATCTTGAAATCGTCGTCCGCCGTAACCAGCTCTTCCACCAGCACGTCGGTTATCACGCCCTCAGCGGCGCTGATCAGTTTTTCGGTTTCGGACGAAATTCGCGTCATATCGCCGGCACAGCGCTTTATAAGCGCTTCCGCCGCGCCCGAAGTTATCTGCGCGCCCGCACCGTTCACTTTTGTCGCTATCCATTTTAAAATGACCTGATCGGGCAGCTTGGAACAGTTTACGCGCTCGTATAGCGACGAAAATTTCTGCACGTTGGCGTCTGCCGAACTTCCGTAACGCAGGACAAGCACCGTCGACGGCGAAGGATTCTTCAGATACTCCGCAACGGCGGCGGTATCGCGCCGCAGCCCGCTTGCGATAACCACGCGGTAATCGCTCATAACAGGCAGCTGTCCGCACGCGAGCGCAACGTCTTTACCCGAGCTTTCCTCCCCGAACAGAGACAGATTGAAGTCGGGAATCTCAGCTATGCCCTGAAGCATCTGAGCGGCGCGGGCGATAACAAAAGCGTCTTCTCCCGCCAAAACGTAGCACGGATAAAACTTTTTAAGAGAAAGATGCTTTTTAAGCTCGGTAAACTCCATAGTTACATTTTAATACAATCCGGCGGTTTTGTAAACCTTTTTTCTCGCTATAGTAAAATTTCACCGCCGTTTCACACGATTGTTACAATCAGAAAAGATTCGAAAACCCCGGGTACGAATCGTAATAAAGGTCCTCGAACATACGCATTGTGGCGCGCACGGTAACCGCGGCGTCCGCTCCGGCGTTTATTTCGATCTGTCTTTGGATCATGGCCAATCTGTCGTCGATGTTTTTTACCTGAGCATGGTTAAGCAGCCCCATCGCCAGCATACGCCGTTCTCCCCACCATGTTGTAAGCCCGTCAATTGCCTGCATCGCCTGGATATTATTGACGTTTTCTATGTCGAACGACACAGCGTCGTCCACCTTCTCCAGCTTTTCTATCGCCGTATCGAAAGTGTTTTTAAGGAAAAGAATCTCCCATACGCACGCAAAGCCGACAATACCCAGCACTATCAGCGCCGCTATCAGTTTTTTCACCAGTTGCCTCCTCCGGTGATGGAAAGCTTACCGGTAAAGCATTTGCCTTTTTTAGGCGAAACGTACAGAGTTCCGTCCTGTCTTATATCGGCGTACAGCACTTCCCTGACCGACAGACTGTTTTTTCTGATAGCCTTTGTCAGCGCCGGCTCGGTTGTGCCGGCCAGCTTCACATTGTCCGACGAAAATTTTCCGTCGATAATCAGCGGCAGCGGAAGATAAGCCTGAGCAGGCTGCATAGGATCGTTTTCTTTCTCTACCACGCATAGTTTGCCGTTTGTCTCGATTATTGCGTACTTAATCTGTGAAATATCGACATAACCGGCGCTTCGCACCGCTTCGATAAGATCGTTGACGTTGAGATTCATCTTTTTCATGTTCTCGTAATTGATGCCGTCGGCGTCTATTGCGATAAGCGCGCGGCCGGAAAGCAGCCGGCGCACTATGACGCTCTTACGCGCTATAAACGAAACGATGACCTGCGTTACCGCAAGCGTAACTATAGGTATGACACCGTAATAGAACGGAATATACGGATCGTTCATGGGGATACACGCCACTTCGGCTATGACGAGCATGATAACAAGCTCGAACGGCTGCATTTCCCCCAACTGCCGCTTTCCCATGAATCTTACGGCAATCAGAACGAGAAAAAAAACCGCGAGCGATTTTATAAATACAACCAGCATAAAGCTAGTATTCGACTCAAAAAGATATTTATACTATTCGCGCGAGCCTTTAAGATATTCGGTAAGTATCGAAACGGACTGGGCCGCCGCGAAATTCAACAGCTCGTAATAATCTTCTATCGCATCATCGTCCGCATTGTCGGTGACCGTCCTGAGCGCGGCGAACCTGACTCCCGCCAGCGCGCAGACCTGGGCCGCGGACGCGCTTTCCATATCTATCGCCAGCGCGCCGAAGGTCCGTTTTATGCGTCCGACGTCCTCTTTGCCGCATATGAACTGATCGCCAGAGGCAATCGTTCCTACCGCCGGTTCGAGCCCGCACGCGACCGCCGCCGCGCAAAGCTCTTTGCACAGCTTTACGTCCGCGGGAAGATACGGACTGTCAAACCCTTCAATCTGTCCGGCGGGAAGTCCGTCGGCATAAGCGCGCACGTCGTGCTGGACAAGCTTGTCCGCAATAACCGGAGTGCCGCGCGGAACCGTGCCGCCCGCCACGCCGGTATTTATAACCGTATCCGCGCCATATGCGGTAATCAGCACCGTAGCCGCATATGCCGCGGCTACTTTTCCCACTCCGCAGACGCAAACGGCAGTATTTTTTCCGAAAATTTTACCGCTGTATACCTTGAGTCTGCCGTAATCGGCGACGGTTTTATTCTCCAATAACTCGGTTAACGCCGCCACTTCCCTGTCCAGCGCGCCCATTATGCCTGTCATAGTATGCTGTTCCTTTGATTTTTTATATGTTTTTCAGTTTGAATTTCATTACGGCAAGATTATGATCGCTGTATTGAAAGTCGAGATCGGTATTCTCCACCGAGACTACTTCTATATTGTCCGAAACTATAAATCCATCCACCACTACCGTGTAGTTAACGCCTTTTTCGTAAGGGATTTCCGCGGCGCGACACGTCGGCGCATTTACGGCTGCGGCAAACCTGAAACCGTCGGCGAGGTCGTCGTCGGTCAGCGTATACACCCATTCGGGGAATTCCTGCTCCGACGGGAACAGAGTCCCCGACGCCGCTATGTCGTGATTGAAATCTCCTCCCACTAAGACATAATTGCCTTTATCCCGTTCCTGTGCAATCGTCTCGTTAAGCATTTCAAGCTGTTTAACTCTTATCGTTCCGCCTTTATCGTATGCGGACATATGAGAGTTGATGAGCACTAACTGTTTTTCGCTTCCGATAACAGGAAGATACATAACCGTAAAACAGCGATCGAGATCGAAGAACTTGGCAAACGACGTGCTGACCGGATACGAACGGCGGACGGCTGACGATATGCCGTACTTGGACAGCGACATCAGTCCGCTGGTGTTCTTTCCGTGCGGATCTCCAAGCGGCCAGAAAAGATACGCCGTATGAAAATTAACGGTATAGACCGACGAATATCCCTCAATATCGGCAAACGGCTCGCGCTCGTCGACATGATAGCTCCGCGATCCGTCCGAATCGACCTCCTGCAGGAACACGAAGTCGCAGTCCGCGCTTTCCACCGCACGCGCCGAGCCTTCGATATTGGTCAGCACCGAATCTTTGCTTATGGCTTTGCCGTATTTACCGGTGACTTTTTTCCCGTTGTTCATTACGCCGCTGTCCATAAAGAACGAGAAATCGGATCCGTATGCGCCGAAGCCCACATTGTATGTCATTACCGTATAGGTTTCCCCCACGGCGACGTTTTCACTCCTGTTCCCGTTTACCTGTTGCCCGACATAGTCTTCAATGCGGTAATATTGGCAAAACACATATAAAACGTATGCCGCAACGGTAATCAATAGAATACCGATTGCGGCAGACAACGCGATTATTCCTCTTTTTACGCTTTTGCGCATCGTTCCTCCGTTATAAACGCGCAGCTATTCTTCAAACAGCCCCAGATCGCGCATGATATCCTCCAGATTTTCCGTAGGATGAAGCGCCTCTTCGAAAGAAAATCCGCTTTCCGACCTGTCGGAGTAGTCCTGAGGCGGCGCCTTTTTTGCGGCGGCGGGTTTCTTGCTTTTCTCCTTTTTGCGTGCCGGAGCAGGTTCTTCCTTTTCTTTGGCGCGGTTGCCCAGATACTCTCTTACCATCTCCTCGGGGCGGAAAGTCTCGCCTTCGGGAAGATCGGGAAGTATCTCTTTCATTATTTCTGCGTCGCTTACGTCGCTGTCGGGAGCCGAAACGTCTATGTATCCTATGCGTTTGCGCTTGCCCAGCCGCGCGGACTCGCTGTCAAACTGCTCCGCCGGAGCTGCTTCGTCCTTATCCAGTATGGCGCTCATGGAACGGTTGAATTCGTTAATATCTCCGAGCGCGGGATCCATCGGATATTTTTTGAGGAGTTTCTTATAATACGAAAGCCATTTTTCGTGGAAAGCCTTGAGCTGCTCCATTTCGCGTCGGTATTTCAGCTTGGAAAGCCGCTCTATTTCGTCGGCCTTTGCAACAGCCGTTTCGATAGCTTTGGTAACCATTGCGCTTTGCGAACGATACTCTTCCAGCTCCTTTTCCGCGTCGCTCAGTTTTGCCTTGAGCTCGGCTACGGCTTGCTGCAATCTTGCGTTATCCGCAGAATGAGCTTCGTTTAATTTGCCGATATAAGCGTCTACTTCCTTGCGCTTATATCCCCTGAATTCGCGTTTAAATTCCATGGACTTCACCGTTTACAGCCGACAGCAGGCTCTGTTTGAGCTCGTAAAGTTTGTCAGACAGATCCACCTTGTAAATATGCGGGTTCTTAAGCCGCTTGTACTCTTCCCAGAACGTTGAAAGCGACGCGCTGCAATACTTCGCGCTGTCGTCAAGCGAAGGGCATTTATAAACCTGTTTGCCGTTTTTAAAGACGGGCAAAAGTAATTCCTTATACTCGTAGTCAGCCATTACGGTACGCTTCCAGCGTTCTGTTTCGTGCGTAAGCGTCAGCGGCTTTTCGAGCTTCTCCCCTCTGAGCGCTATGAGATCGGCGAACGCCTTCCCCGTGGCTTTGTCGTAAATGCGGTAAACGGTCTTAAAGCCCGGATTGGTTATCTTCTCGATTGAATCGGAAAATTTCATAACCGGGTAAGCTATGCCGTCTCTTGTTATCTGCGACAGCTTGTACACGCCGCCGAGACTGGGCATACCGTCGCTCGTGATGAGCTTTGTTCCCACTCCGTAAACGTCGATCTTGGCGCCCTGAACGTTAAGCGAATCGAGCAGTTCCTCGTCTATGTCGTTAGACGCGAATATAATCGTATCTTCAAAGCCGGCTTCGTCGAGCATCTGACGCGCTTTTTTGGACAGATACGCGAGATCGCCGCTGTCCAGTCTGATGCCGACGGGTTTATGCCCTTTGGCGCGCAATTCTCTGAAAACGGTTATCGCGTTGGGAATACCCGAACGGAGCGTATCGTATGTATCTACCAGCAGCAGGCAGTTATCGGGATAAACTTCGGCAAACTTGCGGAAAGCTTCGAGCTCGGAGCCGAAGCTCATTACCCAGCTGTGGGAATGAGTACCCTTAGGCTCCACCGCAAACATCTGCGCCGCAAGAACGTCCGAGGTTCCCTTGCAGCCGCCCACGATTGAAGCGCGGCTGCCGTATATGCCCGCGTCCGGCCCCTGAGCGCGGCGCAGACCGAATTCGACGACCGTCTTGCCGTCTGCGGCCTGAACGATCCTTGACGCCTTGGTAGCTATAAGAGTCTGGTGGCAGACGATATTAAGCAGCGCGGTTTCCACAAGCTGGGCTTCGATAAGCGGCGCCTTTACGATAAGTATCGGCTCGCCGGGGAAAACTATCTCCCCTTCGGCTACGGAATACAGATCGCCCGTAAACTTAAAATCGGACAGATACTTAAGAAAATCCTCGCCGAAAAGCTTCAGCCCGCGCAGATACTCGATGTCCTCTTTATCGAAGCGCAGATCGTTTATGAATTCAACCGCCTGTTCCAGTCCGGCGCCCACGGCATAATTGATCTGTCCCTTCTGCCTGAAAAACAGATCGAAAACCGCCTCGTTTCTGTAACTGCCGGTTTTATAGTACCCGTACATCATGGTAAGCTGGTACAGATCGGTGAGCATAGTAAGGTTACGCATTGTCTTCTTCCTCTTCCTTAGTTTCCATTTTGGCCGACGCAACTGCAAAATATACTATTATCAGTCCGACGTAAACTATTATAAGCGGCAAGGCTACGCCCCAGCCGACCAGTCCGGAACTGTTAAGCGCGAACAGCGCAGCCGTCACGCCGAAAAACAGAACCGCTTTTATATGGTCGCGGAAATTCCGCGACATGAGCATAGTGAAAAACGACGCTATGGCCGGTATGGCTATATAAAGCGGATAAAGCTCGCCGTATCCCGTCTCGGTAAATCCGGCGATAAAGCTGACCAGCGACGGCACCGTAAACGCAAAGGATATCCACAGCGAAACCGTATTGCGCTGTATGATCGCCGCAAAAAGCAGGCTCAATCCTATCGCCGCCAGCAGAACCGGAACTGCAAGAACCGAAATATCCGCCTTTATGACTCCGGTACCCGACAGCAGCAGTATTATTCCCGCAGCAATTACGAGAGCGCCGGTAGTGACGTTTCCCGCAAGTCTCTGTCTTCGACTGAGAACAAGTTCTTCCATATCACTCTTCCTTTCCGTCTTTAAGTTGCTCGGCTGGCTCGCCGTCGTCATCTCCGCCGTCTGACGCTCCGACGTTGCCTGCTATATCTCTTATAGAGTCTCTGCCGTCTGCCGTACTCTTTTCGTTAAGATCCTCGGCTATATCGTCAAGGTTCTCGTAAAGATCTACATCTGGCGTTTCGGCCTCGGCTTTCTTTTTTTTCGGATCTTCCATCGGCGGCTTGCTGAGCTGCGACTTATCATATCCGAAATAAGAATAATCAAGTTTGTCGACAGGCACCAGTATAAACGGTCTTAGACCGCGTGTGCGCGCGCGATAGGTATGCGCAATTATCATTACCGCACCGAAAACGATCAGTATTATGCTCAGAAGCTGGCTGACGCGCACGACGTTTTCAATCAGCCACAGACTGTCCGTGCGCCAGCCCTCTATAACCGCGCGCCCCACTCCGTACCAGATGCAGTAAGAATACAGCACGAAGCCGTCAAAACTTTTTCTTCTGCCGTTATACAGCCATAAAAGAATGAAAAATCCGATCAGATCCCACAGCGACTCATAGAAAAAAGTCGCCATGTGATATACTCCGTCGATGTTTACCGCTATCGGGAACCACTGCAAAGACGGATTGGTTATCTCCAGTCCGTATGCCTCGCCGTTTGCGAAATTGCCCCAGCGTCCTATCGCCTGTCCCAGAATAATTACGGTAAAAGCAAGGTCGGCCATCTGAAGGAAAGAAACGCGCTGATTCTCTTTACGGCGTTTCTGCAAAGCCGCGACTATCGCGCCGCCGCACACCGCTCCTATAAGTCCGCCGTATATCGCCAGGCCGGCAAGACCGCCTTCCAGCCCAATTATACGCTTAAACGACCAGTCGCTCCATTCGCTGCCGCCGCCGATAACGTCGAATATGATGTAATAAAGCCTTGCGCCTATAATCGCCATGGGAATACTTATGATCACTATATCGAAAACCAAGTCGGAATAGTATCCTCTCTTGCGCGCGAGAAAATACGCGATAACGATATCTATAATCATTCCGCTTGCAATAAGAAACCCATACCAATTGAAAGCCCCGATAAACGTATTCAATATCCGTCCTTCCCTTTTCGTTGATATACTTTTTAATTATAATACATTTGATCGGCGTTGTCAATTTATAATAGCATTTATATTGCCGAATACCGCAAAATCAGATCGGCCACAAGCGGCGGCTGAGTACACTTCGCACCCCTGACCGCCGCGCAGGCGGCTTCGCTCAGACAGTGCGGCTCGAAAGCCTCGAGCTTTTTTCTTATGTCCGCTTCGTAAACCGGATCGAATGAGTCGCAAAGGAACTTTGTCAGGGCGGAAATAATTTTATCCGACGGAGCGAATTCGGGTGTTTTGTCCGCGCAAAGCAGCGAAAATGCCGCTCCGGCTTCGTCGACAGCCGCGCAAAGCGCTTCGATGGCTGATACGGACAGCGTATGCAGTATTCTGCCGCACGCGCAGCCGTCGTATAGCGCCGATAACGAATCGTACAGCGATTTCGCTATCCTTTCGCCCTTTGCAGCCGCCGCTTTCGTGCTCTCGTAAACTCCGCCCAGACGTCCTACCGGCGGAGCGCTTCTTGCGAGCGCGCGGTTTTCAGCCGGCGTTATATCGGCGGCGATCGCCACTCCCGTCTGTTCAGCGGTTTTTGTTTCGGCCGTAAGCGTATATTCGCTCACCAGCGCGATGCGCGGCTTTACCAGTCCCGTCGCCGCCGCCGAAACATCGCGCATTAAAAGCTCCAGATATATCCTTATGCGCTCATAAGCGTATATGCGGTTGAAATCGACGCACCTGAATCCCGTTTCCGCAATCACCGATACGTCTCTCAGATTTCTTGCCGCTATCAGGTTTACCGATGCCGCCGAAGCAAGATATTCCTCTCTTATCATAGCCCACCTCCGTACATATTCTTATTTTTAATATATACGATTTTCCTCAACGATATGTTGCCGGGCCGGCGCGCAAATTGTCGAAATCATACGTCGCTCTTCCTGTCGTCCGGCGCTACGGCGACGGTCCCTCCGCGTGCGGAATAGGTGTCGCGACGTATCTTTTCCCTGCGAATCAGACGGCCTGCCGCGTCGTAATATTTTAAAAACCCCTCGCTCACTATCCCGTCTTTACCGTAGGAAACGCGCACCTGTTCTCCGGAGGGCAGTCCCGAAGTGTATTTGCGCTCCGAATCGACGGTAACGGTATCCTCCGGCGCCGGAATACGGCGCACAACGACGCTCTCACGCTCGATACGGTAAGGCAGCGGCGCGCCGTAAATTTCCGCCGTTACCGTGGACGTCGAGCAAACGCATCTTATGAATACCGGCGTATCCCCCTCGTTTACGAACTGCAGGTCGCTTGAGCCGGAATTAACCATGGCGTCGAACGACGGCGGCACATATGAAGCGGCGAGCGAATGATTTCTCACTGCGGTTACCTTCATGCCGGCTGTAAGGGCGCAGTTATACAGCGTCGTCGATGCCTGACATACTCCGCCTCCGTATCCCGAAACATATTCTCCGTCGAGAATGATATTAGCTTCGAGAAAGCCGTTCTCCTTCGTTCTGCGCCCCACTTTGGAATTGAAAGAAAATATCTCGCCCGGAGCAAGCACCGTTCCGTTGATCTTGGAAAACGCCAGTCTTATATTATGTTTGCGGTTTTCGCCGGAACATGACATATCAGTAGTGAATCTTGCCCTCAGCTTGGTCAAAAGCACGTTATCCTCGGCAGTGATTTCAGGCGGAACCTCGTCCGAACTCACTTGCGTCGATATGACGCTCTCGTTCCTGTAGCAGGCCTTTTTTACCGAAAAATAGACGCTCTTGTACAGCGCCTCCGGATCCGCCGTTCTGCCCGCTTTCTCCCTCGTAATGTAAAACATCGGCCTTCTGTCGGGATTGAACGCTATCGCGCTGTTTTCCGCCGGCCTGCTGATGCCGGAAATCAGCTCGTCCGCCGCCGCCTTCAGCCGCGGAAACGCGTAAAGCACCGCGTACTGATAGGTGCTTCCGCTCGAAAGACAATTATCCATCTGCTCGGCTTTTTCGTAAAGACTGCCGTTTATCTTACGTTCGGCTATTTCGTCCGCAACGATATGGTTAGTCGGCTCGATCGGGTAATCGGTATATGTTACGGAGACTTCTCCGCAGCTCAGCTCTATCCTCGGATAGTCCGCCGCCGTTTTCGGCGACGGCGCCGCAGCCAACGCGAAAACCAATAAAATTGCCGAAAAACCTGCTTTACACCTCATACTGATAATATAAATCCGCGACTGTGTTTCGATACAAGTTAATTTTTAGCAGTTAAATGCTTGTAAAACCGCCGAGTCTGTGATATAATATTTCGGGATATTATACAATCGGAGGTAAATATGCAGCATTTCAGCAAAGAAATCGAAGACATGTATTGCGTCAAGAAAGGCCCTAACCACGGTCCAGCCCCCATCCCCGAGGAAGGCAAGTGGGTTCAGGCGAAGGAGATCAAGGACATCAGCGGACTTACGCACGGCGTAGGCTGGTGTGCGCCTCAGCAGGGTGCCTGCAAACTGACGCTCAACGTAAAAGACGGCGTTATCCGCGAAGCGCTGGTCGAGACGCTCGGCTGCTCGGGCATGACTCATTCCGCCGCCATGGCCGGCGAAATCCTTCCCGGCAAGACGATACTCGAAGCTCTCAATACCGACTTGGTTTGCGACGCTATCAATACCGCCATGCGCGAGCTTTTCCTGCAGATCGTTTACGGCCGCACTCAGTCCGCCTTCTCGGAAGACGGCCTCGAAATCGGCGCCGGACTGGAAGATCTCGGCAAAGGCCACCGTTCGCAGGTGGGCACCATCTACTCCACCGAGGCCAAAGGCGTCCGCTATCTCGAAATGGCCGAAGGCTATATCACCAAGCTCGCTCTCGATAAAGACGATCTCATTATCGGGTACGAATTCGTGCGCATGGGCGTCATGATGGATAAGATCCGCCACGGCGTTGCCCCGGAAAAAGCGCTCAAAGAGTCTATGGGCACATACGGCAGGTTCGAGGGCGCCGCCCGTTATATCGATCCCCGTGAGGAATAAGGAGGTTTTCACAATGGCTGTTACGTTTGAAGGATACGGAAAAAGAATCGATAAAATAAACAAAGCCCTTAAAGAACACGGCATTAAAGATCTTGAAGAAGCGCGTCAGATATGCCTTGATAAAGGCATCGACGTCGATAAAATCGTAAAAGGCACTCAGCCGATCGCTTTCGAGAACGCGTCATGGGCTTATACCATCGGCTGCGCTTTCGCAATAAAGAAAGGCTGCAAAAAGGCTACCGACGCCGCCGTCGCTATCGGCGAGGGTCTGCAGGCGTTCTGCGTTCCCGGCTCTGTCGCAGAGCAGCGCAAAGTCGGCCTCGGACACGGAAACCTCGCGGCAATGCTTCTCGACGAGAAAACCAATTGCTTCTGCTTCCTTGCCGGACACGAGAGCTTTGCCGCTGCCGAAGGCGCTATCGGTATTGCCAAGACCGCGAACAAGGTGCGCAAAAAGCCGCTTAAGGTCATACTTAACGGACTGGGCAAAGACGCCGCGATGATTATTTCGCGTATCAACGGCTTTACCTATGCCCAGACCAAGTACGATTATTTCACAGGCGAGCTCAAGGTCGTAAAGACCACCGCCTACTCCGACGGCGAACGCGCAAAGGTTATCTGCTACGGCGCGGACGACGTGCGCGAAGGCGTCGCCATTATGCAGCACGAGAGCGTTGACGTGTCCATAACCGGAAACTCGACCAACCCCACCCGCTTCCAGCATCCCGTTGCCGGCACTTACAAAAAGCTGTGCGTCGACGAGGGCAAAAAATACTTCTCGGTCGCGTCTGGCGGCGGTACCGGAAGAACCCTCCACCCCGACAAAATGGCCGCAGGCCCCGCGTCCTACGGCATGACCGATACTAGGGGCCGTATGCATTCGGACGCTCAGTTCGCCGGCTCGTCGTCCGTACCAGCTCACGTCGAAATGATGGGACTTATCGGTATGGGCAACAACCCGATGGTCGGAGCCAGCGTCGCTTGCGCCGTTGCCATTCAGGAAGCCATGAATAAGTAATCAGCGCGATAACTTAACATTAATAAGAACAATCCGGCGTTCCCGAACGGGACGCCGGATTTTATTTTGCAGTACAAAATTTACAATAGGTGTCAAATATTTCTTGCCTTACGGACCGATGCGTTTAAATTGCCTTGTCCGTTATTGATCCGAGCTTATAATTTTTAATTTATCTAAATATTCTTTTAAATTTAAACAAATTTCATCGTTCATTGACATAATTTGAGTTGTTCTGTTATAACACTCTTTATGCTCATTGTCAAAATATTGTCGCTTATAGATTTCTTTTTCCCAAAAATAATAGCGACTATAATTCCACTTGCTCCGCCAAAAGAGATTATAATTCCTGCCGATATACTGACTATTTCTTGCCAAAACATCCGATTCTCCTCCATAAAGTTTACATTATTATCTTATACTGTTTCAGCATTGAAACACACAATACGGACTTTACAATTTTTTGCTTAAAGCTTTGAAAAATACTCGGTTAAAATATTTTTGATATATGCATATCGACGTGCATAGCTGTTTTCCACACGTATCAACTGAAAATTATGCTGACGGCAAATCTCTTCCTTTTGACGATCCCTGTATTTTACTGTAGCATCGTCATAATGCTCTTTCCCATCCAGCTCAATAGCAAGAAGCGGCTGCTTAGTACGTTTATCAAAAACAACAAAATCAAATCTTCCCGTATAAAACAGATCATGGTGCGAAAAATCCTCATGAAATACCTGCGAAACAGCCACCTCTTTATGTACAACACATTGCCGATGCTGAACTGCAATATTATCAAGCGCATGATTTAAGCTGATCAAAAAGGCCTCTTCTGTTTCAGTGCTGTAAGGCTTGACGCCCAAGGCGCGAGATGAAACCTGCAATCCGGTCACATGGCTTTTACCGTTTGTACGCACATAATCCGCCAACTCATAGATATCATCTCTCTCATTCGGTTTATGCAGCCGAGACAAATCTTCGTCGCTGGCGAGAAGTATAAAC